>CAYPWB010000111.1:0-15670 GCA_964414315.1 uncultured Planctomycetaceae bacterium
TACTTCTCGTGAATAATCCCGGTTCCGGAAACTCCCCTCTCCCTTTAGGAAAGGAACCGGGGGTGACGCGTTATGGGATTCGGGCAAGATAAGCCCAAAGTCTCTCGGCAGATTGCCTTCACCCTAACCCTTTCCCGGAGGGAGAGGGAAGTGAATGCGAAACTTTTCGGATAGCCTACCCCACGTCGCCCGCGAACGTTTTGTACCGCCTTACGGGCTCGAGGCTTCGGACGGCTCGGCGGCGGCTTCGGGGCGCTGCCTGGAGGCCAATTGTGCCGCCCGCCGTTTGTCGGCCTCGTCCAAGGCGATGCCTTGCTCGATGAACCGCTCGACAACTTCCACGGGTTGTCCGCCGATCAGCTTGCGGCGAACCCAGCCCTTCTCGGTCTTGCGAAACATGACCAGTTGGGGCACCGGACCTCCGCCGGTCAGCCGCTTGGCCAGCCCGGCCTCCGACTCGGCATTCACCCGGGCAAAGACGATCTTCCTGAACCATCGCCGTTTGCGCAGCTCCGGCAGCACCTGGCCCTTCATGGCGCGGCAGGGCGGGCACCAGTCGGTACCGACCATCACGACCATGGGCCTGCCCGACTTGGCGATGGCCCGGTAGGCCACCGCGTACGTCTCCCGGTCGCTCTCCGTTTCGGAAGCATCGCTCCCTGTTTCGGAAACAATGAACGCAAGCGACATGACGCCGGCTAAAAGGAAACTCATCAAGCACTTCTCCGACTTCGAGCGGGACGCTCAGGCAGGATGGGGGGGAGGGCTGAGTGGGCAGGCGGCGGCCCGACGGGCTGCCCGATTCGACCGGCGATTCGCAATACACCGGCAATTATCTTACCTAATGTATTCGCTCCGTTTGCCAAAGCAAGGGGGTCTGCGGATTTTTTCCGGCTGGAGCGGTGATTACTGCCGTGGAGGGGCACCCAAGGGCCGCTTGCCGGAACGTACCTCGCGACAACTGCTCTCCCCCCGCGAAAAGGGTGCTGTCGGCGCGGCGACCGCTCCGATAAACTACACTATTACGCGGCACGCAAGTTAACCGTTAGTCGGAGGCACGCTCCGGCGTGCCGTCCGCCTCGCGCGTGCCTGCAACCATAGCGTGCACCTCGAAACGGAAGCGCCACGAAGCTGGTATCCGCCCCTTCCTGCGGAACGCTCCTCCAATGGACCGTTTATGAAGCTCCGAGTGGGTCTGATCGGGCTGGGCGACGCCTGGCAGCAACGGCACGCGCCCGCGCTGCGCACGCTGTCCGACCGCTTCGAGGTTCGCGCAGTGTGCGACCAGGTTTGCCACCGGGCGGAACAGGCGGCCGCCGAGTTCAAGGCCGCCACGGTCGAGGGGTATCGGGCGCTGGTGCGTCGCGAAGACGTCGACGCGGTCCTGATGCTTTCCCCCCAGTGGTACGGGGCCCTGCCGGTTCTTGCCGCATGCGAGGCGGGCAAAGCCGTGTACTGCGCCGCCGGCTTGGATCTCGAGCCCGACGAGGCCCGACTGGTGAAGCAACGCGTCGAGCAGACGGGCATTGCATTCTTGGCCGAGTTTCCCCGCCGGCAAGCGCCGGCGACCATTCGCTTGCGGGAGCTGCTTGCGACCCGACTCGGAGCCCCACGGCTGATCTTCTGCCATCGCCGCATTGCCGTACCGCCGGCCAAGTGCCACCTGACTGGCTGCTCGCCGCAGCACTCGGCCATTCGCGACCTGATCGAACTGGTCGACTGGTGCCGGTACGTGGTCGATCGGGAACCGACCTGGGTTACCGGGTACATGCACCACACGGGCCCTCCGTCGCCCGCCGAAGACTACCAGATGATGACGCTCGACTTTTCCGAGCGCTCGAGCCCGGGCACCGGCCCGGTGGCCCAAATAAGCTGCGGGCGGTACATTCCGGCCGACTGGAAAGAGGCCGTCAGCTACCGCCCCCTGGCCGACCTTCAGGTGGCGTGCGCGAACGGCATTGCGTTCGTCGACCTTCCGGCGTCGCTCGTTTGGTTCGACGAAGCGGGCCGCCGCCAGGAATCGCTCGACAGCGAGCGGCCGGTGGGGGAGCAACTCCTCAGCCAGTTCCACCGCGCCGTCACCAGCCTGGTGCGCCGCACGTGCGACCTGGAGGACGCCTACCGCGCGCTGTGCATCGTGGAGCAAGCCCGCCGCAGCCACGAGTTGGGCCGCCGGCTCGAATTGTGAAGCGGCGCGGTCTTCCGTTTCGGGGAAAGCGGGGGCCGTAAGGCCCCTGTTGCTATTCCGGCTGGGTGGCGGCGCCGTCTTCGCCGAGGCATTCGAGTTCTTCGAGCCAGAGGCGGATTTCGTTGTCGTACTCGCTGGCCAGGTCGCCTTTGATGAGCTGCCGGTGGAAGCTGGCTGCCCCTTCCTTCACAAGATCGGCCGCCTCGGCGCTGGGGAAGCGGCGTGCCGGATCCGGCGCCACCAGCGTGCTGCAGAAGCTCATCAGAAGCTCGTTGCACACGACCTCTTCCGGCAGAATGCGGGCGAGCCGCTGGGCGAGGAATCGCTTGGCTTCGAGCAGGTCCTTGTAGCTTTTCAGGCCGGCGAACGGCGGCGAGCCGGCCAGCATTTCGATGAGCACGTAGCCCAGGCTGGCCAAGTCGCTTCGCGGGGTGCAGGCCTCGCCGTCGAGCACCTCGGGCGCGGCGTAGGTGGGTGTGCAACTTCGGCGGGTGGGAGCGTCTTCCAACTCGAACGCCGAACCGAGGTCGACGATCTTCGCGTTGCCCGTCCGCTTGAGCATGATGTTCGACGGCTTGATGTCGCCGTGGACGATTCCGTGCCGGTGCAGCGCGGCCAGGGCGGCGAGGCAATCGCGGATGATTGCCATGGCCACGCCCGGCTTCACCCGCGGCTGCGTCGGCCCGGCCGTGACGATCACCTGGTTGATGTACCGCCACCGCTTGTTGCTCACGTGGTAATGGATCCACTCGAGCATGCGTTGGGTGAGCAGGCGTTTGAGATCGAAGCCGTCGACCCACTCCATCTCCATCAGTCGGATGCGGTCGCGGTCGATCCAGTTGTGGACGTCGAGCAGGTTGTCCTGCTGGATTTGGGCGACGTGGCCGGCCACTTGCGCCATGCGGCCCATCGCCTCGTCGTAGGAGCGTTCGTCCTCGTAACGCTCCGGCGAGAAGACCTTGATGGCCACCGGCAGCGTGAAGCTGTCGGTCCCGCGGCGCTCGCTGAGGAACACCACCCCCTGCCCGCCGGCCCCCAGCGCGCGGATCAGTTGGTGATGCTCGGTCCAACTCAATCGGGGCTGATCGAGGATGTGCTTGTAACGGGCAACCAGTTCGTCGCAGCATTTGAGGGCGGCATGGCCTCCCCACGTACGGGTTGCGCTGCCCTCCAGGAAGGTTGTTGTAGCCATCGGGACATGCACCGAAAGGATGAAGGATCTAGAACACCCTTATCCTACCCGATCGACCCGGTGGGAGTCCATAGAGACGCCAGGATAACCTTGGGGGGGCACCCGTTCGCAGGGGACTGTCCCCATTTTCGCGGCACCCAGGGGAATATGCCCAATGCGTCAACCGCTCCGGCCGCGAAAATGGGACTGTCCCCTTCGCATGTAGCGGAGAAATCAGGCTCGAACCCAACGGCCGACTGTATGAGGAAACACTCCACCTGTTCCGCAACTACTGCCGCAGCCCTTCCGGCGTCAACCAGCGTTCGGCGCGCACGAGGGCGCCGTCAAACAGGATGGCCAGGGCGGCGGCGGGAATGGTGCCTGCCAGCAGGTAGTCGACCTGGATCGTGCGCAGCCCGATGAAGATCAGATTGCCCAAACCCCCGGCGCCGATGAGCGAGGCCAGCGTGGCGATGCCGATGGTCCATACGGTCGAAATGCGAATGCCTGCCATAATGACCGGCAGCGAAAGGGGCAACTCGACGGCCAGGAGGATTTGCCGCGGGCGCATGCCCAACCCCCGGGCTACCTCGATGAAGGTCGAATCGACCTGCCGGATGCCCGTGTACGTGTTGCGAAGCACCGGCAGCAACGCGTAAAGCACCAAGGCGACCATGGCCGGCACCGTGCCGATCGCTTGCAGCGGCAGCAGGGTGAACAGGAGCATGATCAACGCAATCAGCGCCAGCGTGGGGATGGTCTGAATGACGGCGGCCACAAGCAAAACGCCGTCGGCCACGCGAGTCCACCGGCAGCGGGTCAGCAGGATTCCCAGCGGCAGCGCAATGGCAACGGCAATCAACACGCTGAAGAAGCAGAGGACCAGGTGCTCGTACGTGCGTTGGACAATGAGCCAACCCAGCTTGTCGAAAAAATCGTAAATGGTATCCATGGCAACAGCCTCGGAGGGATGGGCGATGCACACTCGCCGAACGGTGTTCTTGCCCGTTGGAGTTCACGCTTTAGCGTGTCGGATAGCGTCTATCGGCAATTCGCACGCGGAAGCGTGAACTCCAACACGCGAGGTCAACGATTAAGTGGCTTCCAGGATTTGGGTCATGGCGTCGAGCAAATCTTTCTTCGCCAGGATGCCGGCGAACTCGTCGCGCCGGTACACGGGCAGTTCCCTCGCCTTTTCCGACTTGAACATGTCGAGCGCGGCGATGAGGCTGTCGCGGGCACGCAGTCGCGGCGCCTTGGAGGGGGACGCTTCCGGCGCTTCGCCGGGCTCTTTCGGCATGATGCTGCCTACCGTGCGCGTCAGCAGCGACAACTGAAACCGCTGGCGGCCGAGGAACTCCTCCACAAATTCGTTGGCGGGGTTCTCGACCAACTCGGACGGCGTGGCCAACTGGACCAGTCGCCCCTCGTCGATCAACGCAATCCGATCGCCCATGCGCACCGCTTCGAACACGTCGTGCGTGACCAGCAGCACCGTTTTCTGAATGGTCGATTCGAGGTCGATGAACTCATCTTGAAGCTGTTCGCGGGTAATCGGGTCGAGCGCGCCGAACGGCTCGTCCATCAGCAGCACGGGCGGATCGGCGGACAACGCCCGAGCCACACCGATCCGCTGGCTTTGTCCGCCGCTGAGTTGTTGCGGGAACCGATCGCGAAACGCTTCGGCCTCCAGACCGACCATCTGCAGCAGTTCGTCGGTCCGACTGCGGACTTGTTGGGGGCCCCAGCCGAGCAGGCGGGGTACGACGGCGATGTTCTCGCCCACGGTCATGTGCGGGAACAGGCCGATGTGCTGGATGGCGTAGCCGACCCGCCGGCGCAATGCGATGGGATCGGTTTGCATCACGTCGTCGCCGCCGACGAGCACGCGGCCGCCGGTCGGTTCGAGTAGCCGGTTGACCATCTTCATGGTGGTGGTCTTGCCGCTGCCGCTGGCACCGAGCAGGACCAACGTTTCCCCTTTTTCCACTTCGAGCGACAGGCGATCGACCGCGGTCAGCCCGCCGGGAAAGGTCTTCCTTACGTCATCGAATACGATCATGCTCGACACCTATTTCATGCGTTCATTCGCGCAACCGGCAGGAAAGGGGGGCAGGTCCAATTTGCCGGAACAGCCCTTCGGGTGCTTCGCACAAAACGCACCTGCCCCGTTTTCGCCGCTCGATTCATCCACCGGGAGGAAAGGGGGACAGGTCCAATTTGCCGGAACGGCCCTTCGGGTGCTTCGCACAAATTGGACCCGTCCCCTTTTCCTCCCTGCGATCGTCTTACCGTTTGTCGATTTCCAGGATGCCGACCAAACCGTGGCCGCCGCCGATGCCCTGCTGGAGCGTCGTCATAAGATAGCGGAGGGCGTAGCCGAGTTGGGGTTCAATGATATTCTCGCGCGGCAGGCCCGTTTCGAGCCAGCCCACCCCCTCGACCACGCCGCGCATCTTTTGCATGGCGCCTTGCAGCGGGGGCGGGTAGGAGCCGGGAATCGGGTCCGGCTCCGTCCGGAACCGGCGCTGTGAATCGTCGTATTGCAGGAGCAAACAGTCCACGTACTGGATCAGCGTGTTCCAGCACATCTGGAGGTGCTCGTAGTAATCGTTGAGGAACTCGAACCCCGGCTTGGGAACGTAGTCGACCAACAGCGTTGCCAGGTCGGTCCGCACGTTGGTTTCGTGCAGCGAGTTGACCGCCTGGCGGATCGGCTGTGCGTACGGGTTGTAATCGGCCGTGTCCATGTGGCGGCCGGTGAACACGGAGCGGTCGAAGAACTGCAACGGTCGAATCGAAACGCCCGCCTCCCGGCCGGCCTCTTCGATAATATGCTCGGCCTCCCGGCGGCTCATCAGCCGCAGGCACAGGTGCTGAAGCTCATCGCGCTTGGCTTCGCGTTCCTCCTTCTCGTAAATGTACGAGACGACGTAGTCCATGTTGCGGTTCTCGGCCACGTCGTTCGTCCAAAGCGTTTGCCATTCGTACGAGTAGCGGCCGAGCCAGTCGCACACGACCACGCCGTAATCCTTCACGTGCCGGGCAATGTCGGCAAGCAAGGCGATCATGGTCGAATCGTCGTTGTGGTGCGAGCAGGTTCCGTAGGAGGTGAAGTAGAGGTCGAACGGCCGTTCCTCGTTTTCGAATTGCAGGCCGCCGGTGAAATCGCACTGCTCAAACTGCATTTTCGGCATGTCGCCGTACAGGGCTTGGGCTTGGGCGATCAGGTCGGGGTTGAGGTCCAGGCCCTTGTACACCCCGAGGATATCGGGCGAAAGGAGGTTGACCTGGTCGTCTTCCAGGTTGGCCTCGCGGCGCCGCACTCCGCACAGCAGTTCGTAGCCGTCGGCGCTGCCGCACCCGAGGTCGACAATGCGTACGCGCCGCATGGCCGCCTGGCTGCGCTCGATGAGCCGCTGCAAATGCGGTCGCAGGAAGATGCGCGTCAGTTCGTCCTCCCAGTAGCGGCGCACGTTGTCGTACTTGCCGTTCAGGCCGCTGCGCTTCGCATACAGCCCGCTCCACACCGCCTGGCTGTACGCGGCCATCTGTTCGTCGGGCGTAATGGTCAGATCTTGTTTCATGGCAGGTCGTTTCTCCTCGTTATCGTGGGACAAGCTTCCAGCGCCGTGGGACAAGCTTCCAGCTTGTCGAGAACAAGAGACAAGCTGGAAGCTCATCCCACGGTTGGTAGACAAGCTGGAAGCTCATCCCACGGTTCGTTGACAAGCTGGAAGCTTGTCTCACGGTTGTTGTTGGCAAAGGGGGAGCTTATTGCAGGGCCGCGGGCAGCAATTGGGGGAATTGCGCGGCAGTGTCGCGGCGCAGGTCGTCGGGCAGCGTCTTCCGGGGCATCGCCTCGATTTCGGCGAAGCGGCGATGCGCGGCCAGCAGCGCGCCTCCCTCGGGGGCCTCCAGCGGGTAACGCGAGTACACCGCGTCGCGGCTCGGCAGCGGCAAGTGGTACATGAACGTCTTTTGTCCGGAGGCCATCACCTCGCGCACCAGTTCCAGCACGCCGGCCCGGCGGTCGGCGTCGATTTGCGGGCCGCCCAACGTTTGTTTGACCAGCCCAATGTGCGCGTCGTCGAGCACGGCCTGTTCGGGACAGAACACGTTGGTTCGTTCGAGCAGGCCGAAGGCGTAGTGAACATACTGCGCCCCGCCCTGCGGCACCGTGGCGTAGGCCAGCAGCTTTTCGGCCGTGGCCTGAATGCCCGGCTCGGAGGCGTCGGCCACGCCGGCGGTGGTGTAGCAGGGCAACCCGTACCGCCGGGCAAGCTGCGTGCAGTCGAGATAGTAGTGCATCGCCTCGGCGGCGGCATACATGTCGTTGAGGTTGTCGAGCCGGGTGCGCACGGGCACCGCGCCGTACAGGACCGGCGCCCCGGGCGAGGCAAGCTGGTGCAGCGTGACGCCCGCCAGAAGCTCGGCGTTCACCATGGCCACCATGCCGAACTCGTCGAACGGTCCGGTCGCGCCGCCCATGGGGCAACTGGAAACCACCAGCGGCACTCCACGCCGCGCAATGGCAATGAGCTTCGACGCCGTGTCGTCGACCACCTGCAGCGGGCTCTTGATGACGCAGGCGATGAACGAAAGCACCGGCTCGCGGGCGAAGGCCTCCGGACCGCCGGCGATCATCTCGCCCAGCCGCACCACGTCGTCGAGCGATTCCAGCTCCGTCAGGCCGCCCTGCACGTGCTTCGTGATATGGCTGAGGCTCGTGAAGAACTGGTTGACGTCCTTGTTCGACGCCGTGATATCGGCATCCTGCAGGTTCACGTTCCGGATGAAAAAGTCGAGGTGATCGAGGTGATCGCACAGGTGGGCGGAGCGGGCCAGCCGCGCGATGCTGCCGGGCTGTCGGGTGAACCGCGGCACGGCGCCGTCGAACGCCACGTCGAGCCACACGTTCGTTTCCGAGCCCGTGCCGAACCGCACGCGGGGCTCCGAGGCGTCGAGCACCAGGCGGTTTTCCGGTTCCCGGGCGCCGAGCACGATGGTCGAAGGCGCGCTTTCGAGTGCCCGATCGATCAGGCTGCCGGGAATGCGGATGCGGGGGCAGTCGCCGCCGTCGTCGATTGTCGCCCCGGCTGCGCGGAACAACTCGACCGTCTCGGCGTTGTACGACATCAGCCCCGGGTCTTCGAGCAGCTCTCGCGACATCCCGTCGATCAGCGCGAGCTGATCGTCCGAAAGCCGCTGGTGCGGGGTGACCAGAACTCCTTCACGTTGTGGTTGTGGCATCAGACGTCCTTTTGGATTGTAGGAAAGCGCTCCAGCACGGCCCGGCGTACTTCAGCGGGCAAGCGGCTTTGGCGCGGCTGGTTGCGAATGCGGTCGACGAACGCGTGTGCGCGGCTGAGGGCGTCGCTCCCTTCGGCCATGGCGTCGCGTTTCTGGCGGTTGGCCAGCTTGGGCACGAAGAATTCGCCCCGCATGTTCCGTACCGTGTGTTCCTCGGCAATGTAGTCGGTGGCCGGGCCCTTCTCGATGATCAGGTCGGTGGCGAGGGCTTCGTCGGTCACCTCGATACCGCGCAGCACCCGCTGGCACATGCCGAGAATCTCGTTGTCGACCACGAGTTTCTCGTAGGCGACGGTCAGGTCAGCCTCCATGAGCCCGGCGATGTCGTGGATGTAGTTCGCGCCGCTCATGGCCACCAGCAGGCTGGACATGGCGCTTTCGTACGCGGCCTGGACGTTCATTTCCTTGGCGTCGGTGGTGCCGCCGGTCGAGTAGAGGGGCAACTGGAAGTGTTGGGCCATTTGCGCGACGGCGGCGTTGATCATCGCCCGCTCGATGGCCCCGCCCACGTGGTCCATCGACTGGAGGTTGGTAATCGACCCGACGCTGCCGCAAATACCCGGCGCCCCCTTCTTGGCCGCCTGGATCATGGCGATGCCGCCGAGCGTTTCCGCCACGTGCGTGAGCACGTTGCCGGCCAGCGTGACCGGAGCGGTGGTGGCGCAGATGGGTTCGGTGGGCACGACCACCGGCAGCCCTTTCTCGGCCAGGACGCAGGCCATTTCACCGTAGTGGTCGTCGATTTTGAACGGGCTGATGATGAGCGTGATGAACGAAACGAACGGCCGTTCGCGCAGCGCCTCCGGCCCGCCGGCGATCAGCTCCGCCATTTCCACTACCTGGCGGCACCCGTCCAGCGAATAGACGCCGCCCATCACGTGCCGCGTGGTGTTGTCGAGCGCATGGAAGAACCGGTTGACGTCGATATCGTCCTTCGCTTCGATTTCGTTCGGGAACACATTGATGGTGAACAGGTGGATGTTTTCCAGTTCCTCGACCATTCGAGCGTTGAGCACCACGTCGGCCGAAGTCGAGGGGCGCCGCTCGCCCGTGTCGGGATCGAGCACGTAAATGGCCGTGCCGCCCGTGCCGTAGTGCACGCGGCTCTTTTCCAGCACGATGTCGGGCGAGCTGTCGCGGCCGTAGAGGGTGACGGACGAGGGGTTCGACGCCACGGCGTCTTCGACCATGGCGCGGGGCATCCGCACCACGGACGTTTCCTCGTCGACGGTCGCCCCCGCCGCCCGCAACCGCTCGCGCGCCGTGCGGTTGTACACCGCCATGCCGGAGCGCGCGAGAATATCGAACGCCGCATCGGCGATTCGCTTCACATCGCCCTCCGTCAACGGCTGATAGAGGGTCGAGGACAAGCCGGGTTGTTCGTGGATTGGTTGTTTCAAATGTCTCTCCTGGATTGAAGTTAAGGACCATCGCACCCGATGGGTGTTCATCTGCTTTTGGAGTTCACGCTTCAGCGTGCTGTGAAAGGTTCAACGCCACAAGCACGCTGAAGCGTGAACTCCAACGGGCACGCTCAACAAGCACGCTGAAGCGTGAACTCCAACAGAGTCTCAAATACTCCTCGCTTCGATCAATGCTTCCATGCCGCCGGCGGCGAATCGTTCGGCCACGTCGTCGGCCGGGCAGCGGGCGGCTTGCAGGCGCGCTTCGAGCGGCTCCAAAAACCGCTCCTCGCCCAGCTTGCGCCGCTCGAGCCCGTCGCGGGCGACGGCCAGCATGTGGCGGGCCGCATCGGCCACCGGCCGGCCGTCGAGTTGCCCGGCCAGCCCCCCGCGGCACGCGCTTTCCCGCGCGGCGCGCAGGGCGTCCCAATCGTACTTCTGCAACTCCTCCTCGGCCTCGTCGAGGGCGGAAACCAGCCCGAGGGTCAGCGCCGCCGGGGCCGTCAGCGCGTCGGCCGGCTGCTGGTCGAATACCCGGTTCTCGACGGTGAAATACCGCGAGATGCGCGCCGTGTACCAGTAGCACGAATTGTGCAGGTCGAGGTCTTCCGGCGCGGGAGCGAACCGCAACGGGTTGCCGTCCAGGTCGTGTCCTTCGGCCGTGGCTTGGGCGTAGTAGTCGGCGAACGAGTCGTATTGCGTCAGCACGATCGGCATGCCGTCGCGCTTCACGTAAATGGGCCGCATCCGGGCGATGCAGTCGGCATAGTGTTCGAGCGAAGTGAAGGGCTCGAGCGGAACCCCGCTCCGATCGCGGGCAGGCTCCCACCAGTCCCACAGCATCTCGGAAACGGCCTTGTACTGGACGTCCAGCTTGCCTCGCCAAACGTTCGAGTGGGCCGCCAGCGCAATTTGCGGACCGGCGAAGCCGCACAACACGTTCACCGCCCGAACCGCCTCTTCGATTCCCACGCTCACGTGCACGTGGCTGCCCGCGTTCACCGTGAACAAATGCACGTCGTCGCCGGCCTCTTTCGCAATGCATCGGTTCGACGGCACCGCCTTGTCCCACACCGAGGTGCGGACCTTCTTGAGCAGCAGCCCCTTGCCGGGCGCGGTAACCGGGTGGATGCCGTAGCCCAGGAAACGCACCTGGTGCCGGTCGGCGAACGGGGCCAACTCGGCCCGCAACAGTTCGACCATGTGATCGAGGTGGTTCAAGTCGGCCACGTGGGCAAGCGAGAACTCGGTCTTGCAGTAGCCGGTTTCGCAGCCGGCCACGTGGTCGTTCTGCTCGCCCGGCCGCGTGCAGCCGACTACCCGGCCCGTGACCGTGTCGGTTGCCGGCTGCCATCCGCGCCCGGCCAGGTACGACCAGAGTGCGTCGATCGTCTCGCGCTCGGCGGCCGAGCCGTCGAGTTTCACCAGCGGGAATTTAAGTTCGGCGCCGATCCGCCGGCTTCCGTCGCGGCGGCCGGCCAGGGCGGATTGGAATTGTTCGATGAAGTGGTCTCGGATGCGTTGCAACATGGTTTCCTATTTTGTGCGCGACGGGCCCATGATGTGGCCGCGGCCGCGGATGACGAACTTGTACGTGGTCAGTTCCTCCAGCCCCATGGGGCCGCGAGCGTGCAGCCGATCGGTCGAAATGCCGATCTCCGCGCCCATTCCGAGCGACTCGCCGTCGCAGAACATGGTCGACGCGTTCACCAGCACCACGCCGGAATCGACTCGCTCGGTGAACCGCTCGGCCGCCGGCAGCCGGCCGGTGACGATCACGTCGGTATGGTGCGACCCCAGCCGGTTGATGTGGTCAATCGCCTCTTCCACGCCCGGTACCACGCGAATCGACACGATCAGATCGAGGTACTCGGTGCGCCAATCGTCGTCGGCCGCCGGGTCAACGTCGGCCACCGCTTCCCGCGTTCGCGGGCAGCCGCGTACGGCAACGCCCTCGCGGCGGAACGCCTCGACCACGGCCGGAAGATGCTCGGCGGCGGCCTCGGAAATGAGCAGGGTTTCCATGGCGTTGCACACCTCGGGCATGAGGCACTTCGAGTCGAGCACGACGTCGATCGCTTCGGCAAGATCGAAGTGCTCGTCGAGGTACACGTGGCACACGCCCTCGAAATGCTTAATGACCGGGATGCGCGACTGGCGGGCGACGGCCTCCACGAGCCCCTTGCCGCCGCGTGGAATGACCAGGTCGATCCACCGCTCGAGCGAGAGCAGTTCGTGGACCATCTCGTGCGAACCACCGACGACCTGCACGGCGTCGGGCGGAAGGCCCGCCTCGGCCAGCGCGTCGCGCCAGAACTGCCCCAGCAGGGCGTTGCACTGCCGGGCTTCCGAGCCGCCCCGTAGAATGGCCGCGTTGCCGGCCTTCAGGCAGAAGGCGCCGGCGTTGACCGTCACGTGCGGGCGGGCCTCGAAAATGTTCAGCACCACGCCCAGCGGCACCCTCACCCGGGCGACCTCCAGCCCGTTCGGCCGCCGTTCCGCCCGGAGGGTTTGACCCACCGGGTCGGGCAGGGCCGCAATCTTCCGTAGCGAACGGACGCGGCCGTCGATCTTCTGCCGGCCGAATCGCAGACGTTTGACCAGGTTTTCGGCAACACCGCCCTCGCGCGCAGCCGCCAGGTCGGCTTCGTTCGCGGCGATCACCTCGTCGCGGCCTTGCTCCAGCCGGTCGGCCATCGCCTGAAGCGCCGCATTCTTACGTTCCGTGGGCGCAATCGCCAGTACTTGAAAAGCATCGCGGGCCGCTTGCGCAACCGCCATAGGCTCCGGCGACTGCTCGGGCGTTGTCTTCAAGTACATCCGGTTTCTCCAGGGGTTTTCGAGGATACAAAACGGTTACTCTCGGGGAAAACGGGACAGGTTCAATTTGCCGGAACGGCCCCAAGGGTGCTTCGCACAAATTGGACCTGTCCCGTTTTCCCCGCTGTAGCCCGACTCTCCGAGTCGGAAGAACCACGACTCGGAGAGTCGTGCTACAGTAGTCGCGCTACACGGTCGGCTCGCACACCGGCCAGGCGACGATGGTTTCGATTTGCACGCGGGCGGGCGCGGCGACGCAGTATAGCGCCATCTCGGCCAGATCCTCCGGCTGGAGCCGGTCCTCCGGCGGCCAGGGCAACTCGGCGCCGGCCAGGTCGGCCCACGGGGTGTTCACCGCGGCCGGGCACAACACGTTCACGCGAATGCCATGGGGGCGAACCTCTTCGTACAGCGAGCGGCTGAAGCCGAGCACGCCCCACTTCGCCGCCACGTACGCCGCGTAGTTGGGAAAATGCCGCAACGAACAGATCGAACCCATATTGACGATCTGTCCCTGCCGCCGCTCGATCATGTGCGGCAGCACGGCCCGGCACCCGTAGCAAACGCCTTTCAGGTTGACGTCGATCTGGAAATCGAAGTCGTCGGGCGTCGAGTCGGCCACTGACTTCTCCAGCGCGTTCCCGGCATTGTTCACGAGGATATCGACCTGGCCGAACTTCTCCACCGCCGCGCCGACCATGGCTTCGACCTGACGGTAGTCGGTCACGTCGGTCGCGTGGGTTAGGGTTTCGGTGCCCTGCCGGCGAAGGGCCTCGGCCAGTTCCTGCAACTTCTCTTCGCGCCGAGCGGCCAGGACGATGCGGCTTCCTGCGGCGGCGAATCGCCGGGCGATCGCGGTTCCAATGCCGGACGAAGCGCCCGTCACCACGGTCACTTTTTCGCTAAGGTCGTCATTCAAGCGCACGTTGACCCGCCTATTCTCCTTGTATATGGCCGCGGGAAAAAACGGGACAGGTCCGATTTGCCGGAACGGCCCTCCGGGTGCTTTGCACAAATCGGACCTGTCCCGTTTTTTTCGCTTTGCCGGAACGGCCCTCCGGGTGTTCTGCCCAGACTGGACCTGTCCCGTTTTTCCCGCGAACCGTGTAGCACGACCCGCCAGGGCGACCTCGAATGTCGCCCGGCCCGGCGGAATATGCCCGGCGCCGCGGGCACACAAGGGTTTACCCACCGCACCACCGGCATTCGCCGTGGAAACCGGCCCCCCCAAAACGCCGGGGAGCCGAACGTGAAAACCCCAATTATAGACGCTCGCCCAGGCGGCCGCAACCATGCCCCGAAAGAGCAGTTCAGCACGGACTCCCTAGAGGGGCTCCCGCGTACGTCGCGACGCTTCCCCTCGCCGGCAGTTTCTGCGCAACGATCGCCAGCAGCCGCTCCCAGTCCGGCTCGGTGAAGAACGACTTCGGCAGCGGCAGGGCCGTGTTCTCCCGCCGGTAGAACAACAGCAGCGTATCGCCGGCGCGCCGGAACGTGCCGAAGTGCTCCCAGCGATACCTCGTGCGGCCGCATTCCGACTGAGTGACTACTTCTTCTTCAGCGAACGCGACCGCGAACGCCACGACGGGTTCGTCGGCAGCCTTCGCGGGAAACACCGCTCGCCGGCGCGGCTCGATGAAGAACAACCACACGATCCAGGCGAGGGCCGCAAAGCCGGGGAGCAGTTGGGCCGCGCTGGTCAGCCCGCCGCTTGCCGCCAGCAGCCCCGTCGGAAGCAACGCCGCGGCCGAGATGCCCAACGGCCACAGCACCGCCGATGCCCGAGCCCGGCGATACTTCGGGAAATACTTCGCCGCCCGGCGCATGTGGCCGAACGTGAGCACGCCTCGACCGCGCACCAGCGGCTCCCGGCGGCCGTCCATTGTTGCAGCCTCAGGCGGAACGGTGGGGAACACAGGCGGCAGCGGCTTGTCCTCGGGCAGTTTGTGCCGCACCAGTTGCGAGAAAACGTCCCATTCGTCCTGATTCGCGAAGAACGACCGCGGCACCAGGGTCGAAGTGGCGTAGTCCATCGCTTGCAGCACAACCAGCGAGGGTGCGACGGCGCACTTCGTATACCCTTCCCACGTGCCGACAGATTCGCACGTTTCCGAACGGATCGCGATGTCGTCGTCGGTGAACATCAGTTCGAAGCTCCGGCCGCCGCCCTGGTACCGCCTCGCCAGTTGCCGGCGTGTCGTCCAATGGCTCAGCCCGTGCGCTAAGACAAAGGAAAACATCAGGGTGGTGAAGGTTGCCACGGCAAGAGACAGTGTGTTTGCCGGTCCCAGGGTGAGGCACAGGTAGGCGGTCCCCAGTGCCGGCACGCCGACCACAGTGAGCCAGGAGCGGATTCTGAACGGCCCCAATCCGAGCGACGTTGCCTCGGCAATGTGCTCCGGCCCAATCGCGCCGGCCGCGTGAATCGGCCGTTCCAGACCGAACGGCGGCGCCGCCTGCCGCGCTCCGGCATCGGCCTCCGACGTGTCGGGCCCCGGCGAGACGTAAGGGTTCCACTCAGGTGACTGTTGCCTGGACATTGTTCTGAAACCCCAAAACCGCTCAAGGTTCGGTGGCGCGGGCCAGTCTTGTCTGTCGTACGGACAGGGAGGACGGTTACCGTTCTCCCACGCGCCATGATACCCAAGCCTCGGGCTCGGGGCGATGCACCCCCCACCGAGGAGGCGGGTTGTGTTACCCAATTCCAATTGGTATTATTGCCCGAGGAGGTGAAAGCCATGAAAGTAGACACGATACTGTGGACCGTCTTGTTGG
>CAYPWB010000112.1:0-2697 GCA_964414315.1 uncultured Planctomycetaceae bacterium
GGAATCTCGTGCGCCTGGCTGTAGCAGTTAGGCGTGTTGTTGCCGAACACCAGTTCCGGGTGTGTGCCGTCCGGGCGGATCGACCAGAGCGTGTGGCCGAAGTCGGCCCCTTTGTCCAGGTACTCTGAGCGGGTCCACAAGATCCGGCCGTTCTGCATGACCGACGGCTTCCACTCGCTCAGGTTGGCATGCGAAAGGCGCCGCATGTCTGTGCCGTCGGCCTCCATGCGGTACAACACGTATGCCTGGGGCCGCCAGCAAAGGAACCGCACCTTGCACCGCGTGGTGTGAAAGGCCAGGCCGCCGTCGGGCAGGCACACCGCGTCGAAGTCGTGGAACGGACCCTCAGTGAGCCTTCGCAGCCCCGTCCCGTCGGCCTCGATGGCGTACATGTGCCAGTACGAGGCCCAGCCTTCGACCTCCGGTTTGTCCGGCCGGTAGGCGAAGTAGACGGTCTCCGCGTCGTAATCGGCCGTCGGCTCGCGCACGATCCCTTCGCTGCCGTCGAAAAGCTGTTCGATGCGTGCCAGGTCGGGCCGGAAGCGGTCCTGGTCGTCGCGCGGAATGTGCAACACATACACCCCGCCGCCCGGCTCCAGGATCCCGTCCAAGTGCTCGCTGTAATTGTGCGATTCCAGGAACGGATGCCGCTTGGCGAAAAGGATGCGTTCGAGTTGCCCAAGCGCCGGGTCGCGGAAGAACAAGTCGCGTTTGGCCCGCCGCGCCTCCAAGTACAGTGCGTCAGAATCGGGCGTGTCGGCCGCCCGGCGGCGCAATTCGGTTGCCTGGGCGCGTTCCGTCGAAACATCGAGCCCCTGTCGGGCGAGCCGGTCGATCATCTCCTCGAACAGCACCAACACGCGTTCCAGCGGGCCGAGGCGGGCAATGCGGCCCCAATACGGCTCGCCGCCGGGAACGGCCGGACGATCGACCAGCAGCGGCGAAAGGTGGTCGTCGGCCGGAATATTGCTCCACGTCGCCCGCTCGCGAAGGAACGTGTACTGCAGGAAGCCGTCCCAACTCTTCTCGGGCAAACGGTCGAGCGGCATGTAGGGCAACCGGCGCGCCCGGTTCGCCGCCGTGCGCTCGCGTCGGGCGACCGCCTGCCACTCCTGTCCGTCCTGTGAGATCAGGACGTCGTACACCTCGGCAATGCGGTCGCTGTACTTGCCAGTACGGTCGCGGGTGATGATGACACGTCCGACCTCGGCCGGCTCGGGGAGTTCGATTTGCACCCACTCATTCGCATGGCTCGCCGCGATCCAGCTATGGTCGTTTCCGTACTGACCGTCGTTGAGGTGCTCGACCTGATGGATGTCGTACCCGGAAAGGAGCGACGAGGCACTGGCTACCGCCCCCCGTTCGGCCAACGCGAGGTTCTGTTTGAAATCGGGGCCGTAGATTTCGAACTCATCGATTCCCGGCTGGTTCGTGCCGCTGGTCTGGTGAATGGCCACGCGGACGAATCGGGCTTTCTGTGCGGCGAAATCGAGGGCCTCGGGCGGTTTGGTAGCCTCGGGCGACGCAATACGGGCCAGAGTTTCGGCGAATTCATCCGCAACCGGACGCAGTTCAGACCGCGCTGCGCGGGTTTGCCCAACAGTCAGCGCCAGGACGGCCGCAACGTACACGAACCGAGTGATGGATGGTCGCATGGTGGATTCCCTTCAGTTCGGGTGGATTTGCCGAAGGTCTGGAACGCGGCGAGCGTTCGCCGAAAAACCGCTCCATTGAGGGGTGTGCCGTGGAGGCCACGGAACTTTCCCTCGTGAACTGGCCGGGGTAAATATAATGTCTGATTCTATCGCAGGCGTGCAAGCCAGTCAAGACCTCCGGAGGGCGAATCGGGGGGGCGCGAAATTCTCAAGGCCACCCCGCTGGATTCGCCGGACACCCAAGGCGAGTTATGTATAATGCATAAATCCTGACCGGATGGCTCGGACAGCTTTGGCTTCCGTTTCAGGTCATCCCCCTTTTTGATGGGAGGCGTTCTGCCATGCTGCCAAAGCGACGCCCCAAGGCCTTCACCTTGGTGGAACTACTTGTGGTCATTACGATCATCGGAATCCTGATCGCCCTGTTGCTTCCCGCCGTGCAAAGCGCCCGCGAGGCCGCCCGGCGCCTCCAGTGCGGCAACAATCTCAAGCAACTCGGGCTCGCCCTGCACAACTACCACACCGCTTGGAACCAGTTGCCCATGAACGGGTACGACGGAAACGGCGGCTGGTTCTGCCGGCACCCCGCCCACAAGGGAAGTGTGCTGGTGAAGCTCCTGCCCTACATCGAGCAGACGGCCCTCTACGATCAACTCGATTTCAACGACGACGTCATGTACTCGACCATGGGCGATGGGAAGTACGTCCACGAAATATCGATCGCCTCGTTCCTGTGCCCCAGCGATTCCGGTCCCCGCTACTTCAACACGGAAGGGAACGGCTACGCGGCATCGCAATGCGGCACCTCCGAGCAGGCCGAACGGCGCGCCGTGGCCAACTACTCGCCATCGATCGGCAACCAATACTTCAGTTCGTGCGGCGGACGCGGCAACGACTTCGGCACCGGTCCGGCCAACCATGGCGATACGATGAACGGTTCGCAAATCTCCGGTCCGTTCAGCCACATGGCCTGGGCGGCCGATTTCGCCGATATCCGCGACGGCCTTTCCAACACAATCGCCATGGGAGAGATCATTCCCTC
>CAYPWB010000112.1:2797-15666 GCA_964414315.1 uncultured Planctomycetaceae bacterium
CGCCTCGGCGACCGCCGTTCCGGCGAGCCGATTGCGCCGTTCTAGGAGCAGACTTATGCGTTCGAATTGCGGACATTCCAACCGGGCGACGGCGCCGTTGCGGGTGAACACACCGTCACCATTTCGAAAACCGAGGTGGTCGATCGGGACCCCAACGCCGCATACCCGGCCACCCGTTCCGTACTGCCGCAGCGTTACGGTCGCGTCGCCGCCTCGCCGCTGAGGGCCGAAGTGACCTCCGGAGGCGAGAATCGGTTCGAGTTCTCTGTCGATCCGTAGAGCCGCCGGCCGCTTTAGGGTCCGCGATCGTTTCGTTCCGCACGGGGGATACTGGCGTGAATGGCCGCCCGGGGGCATAATTGGGCTGTGCGGCCGTGGATTCGACACCCGGACGGGCCAGACAGGAAGCCGCCGAAGCGTGGGGGATCGGCTCCCAACTGGTCGACAGAATCGACAAGCTGGAAGCGTGTCCCACTACGGCCGATGCGATAGTTTCTTTCCCGGGCGAAGCGCAGATCGGCCCCCCGCCGGCTGCAACCCCCATTTCAGGAACTTCCACCATGCGACGAGCCGTATTCGTCTCTTTAGCAGCCCTGTGGGCAAGCTCGGCCCTGGCGACCGAGATGGTCCCCTTTGTCATCCCAACACAGCCGAACCCCGACTCGCTGCTGGCCGTACCCGCCGAGCCGGTGTCGATCGACGCCGACCGGGTGACGGCGCGCGACGGGCATTTCTTCGTCGGCGACCGCCGGGAACGCATTTGGGGGGTGAACCTCAGCTTCGCCGCCTGCTTCCCCGAGCCGGCCGAAGCCCTGCAAATCGCCCGCCGCATGGCCGACGCAGGCGTGAACAACGTCCGTTTCCACCACATGGACACCGCCGCCTGGCCCCGCGGGCTGCTCGATCCGAACGATGCGCTGAAACTGCATCCGGAGGCCCTCCGGCGGCTCGACGTGTTCATCGACCAGCTTGCCCGGCACGGTATCCGCTCGAACATCAATTTGCATGTCGGCAGGGCTGCCAGCCGGGCGCTGGGAATGCCGCAGCCGAATACGCGCTACGACAAGATCGTCGGCATTTTCACGCCCGAGTTGGTCGAGGCCCAGGAGCAGTTCGCCCGCGACCTGCTCGGCCGCACCAACACGGTGCGCAGTGTCCGCTATGCCGATGATCCGGCCGTCGCGTTCGTGGAAATCACTAACGAGGACAGCCTGTTCATGTGGAGCGCCGACCGCGATTTGCGCGAGCTGCCCGACTACTACGCGGGCGTGTTGCGGGGGCAGTTCAACGCGTGGCTGAAGAATCGTTACGGCACGACCGACGCGCTGCGCGCCGCCTGGGCGAAAGGAGCGGAGCCGCTGGGCGAGAACCTGCTGGCCGACCCGGCGTTCACCATGGCGCGGCCGGAAAAGGAGACCACCCCTCGATGGCAACTGGAACAACACGCCGGATGCCGCATGACGGCCGCGCAGCTTGCTGATCGACAAGGGGTACGGCTGAGCATTGAGCAGTCAGACCAGACGAACTGGCATCTGTCGCTGAAGCAGTCGCCGCTGCAAGTTGAGGCCGGCCGGTACTATACCGTCACCTTTCGCGCCCGGGCCGATAAGCCGCGATCGATTGCTTACTCGGTGGGCCAGGACCGCGAACCCTGGGGTAACCTGGGGCTTTCGCGACAAGCCGACCTGACCGCTGAGTGGCAGGCGTTCCGCGCCGGGTTCGTCGCTCGTGCCGATGAAGAACGCGCCCGGCTGGCCTTCTCCGTCGGGGGCGACCCCGCCTCGGTCGAGATTGCCGACGTACGGCTTCAGCCCGGCGGCCGCGAAGGGCTCAGGGCCGAGGAGTCGCTCGACGAGGGCAGCGTGGCCGTCTTCGCACACGGTGAAAGCGAACCCCGCATTCGCGACCGTTGGCGGTTCCTGGCCGAAACGGAGAAACGCTACTTCGACCGCATGCACCGGTTCCTTCGCGACGAGCTGGACTGCAAGGCCCTGGTCACCGGTACGATTGTGTTCGGACCGTGCGGGCTGTACGGGCAACGCGATATGGACTTCATCGACGGCCACGCCTACTGGCAACATCCTCGGTTTCCGGGCCGGCCATGGGATCCGGGCAACTGGATTGTGAACCAGGTAGCGATGGTCGACCATCCTGAACAGGCAACCCTGCCGCGGCTTGCCGCCGAGCGGCTCGCCGGCAAGCCGTTCACCGTGAGCGAGTACAATCATCCGGCGCCGAACGATTACCAGGCCGAATGCCTTCCCATGCTCGCCGCCTACGCCGCGGCGCAGGACTGGGACGGCGTTTGGCTGTACACGTACAGCCACGAGAGCGACGTGCATCGGACACGGCTCAACTCGTTCTTCGACATCGACCAGAACCCGGCGAAGTGGGGGTTCATGCGCGCGGGCGCCGAAATCTTCCGCCGGGGCGCCGTGCCGCCGCTGCCGCAAACGCGCCGCATCGCACTGGCCCGTTCGGCCGACGATCCGTTGCCCGACCTGATCGACCTGCACCGGGAGCACGACCGCGACATGTTCGCCGTCGCGGCTGCTAGCGCGACGCTCGCTTGGAACGACCTGCTCAAGAACCGACTGGCCGTCATCCTGGGCGGCGAAACGGCCCGGCTCGCTCACCGCGTTGAGCAGCCGCCGGTCCTGGCGTGGCACGCGGAGGAAGGGCAGGGGACCTTCGCCGTGTCGGCCGCGGGCGCGCGGGTTCTGGTGGGGCACGCGGGCGCGCGGGGCGCCGGCGTCACCCTGGCCGAACCGGCGTTCGCCGCCGTCACCCTGACGGCGCTTGATGGCCGCCCGCTGGAGACGTCGCGGTCGGTGCTCGTTGCCGCCTGCGGCCGGGCCGAGAATACCGGCATGGTGTTCTCCGACGACCGTCGCACCGTGGGGCGAAACTGGGGCGAGCCCCCGGTGCACATCGAGCCGGTCGTCGCATCGGTGGCCTTGCCGGTGGGGCGGTGGCGGTGCCACGCCCTGAACCCCGACGGCACCCGCGGCCGTCAGGTGCCCGTCCAAACCGCGCCGGGCGAGTTGCCCAATATCGACCTTCATCCGCAATATGCCACCATGTGGTACTTGCTCGAACAAGAATAACTGATACCTGACACCTGAAACCTGACACCTACAAGCAATGAACGACCCGCTCTTTTCCGTAAAGGATCAAGTTGTATTGGTTTCCGGCGCCAGCCGCGGAATCGGCAAGGCGATTGCGCAGGGCTTCGCCGACCGCGAGGCCAAGGTGATCGTTACCGGCCGCGTCCAGGAAACCTTATCGCAAACGGCGGCGGAACTGGCCGGCGACCGCGCCAACGTGCACCCGAAGGTGTGCGACGTGGCCGACCCGGCGGCCATCGGCACTCTGGTCGACGAGGTGGCGGGCGAGTTCGGCCGGATCGACACGCTCATCAACTGCGCCGGCGTGAACAAGCGGATGCCGGCGGAGAACTACGACGCGGCCACCTACGACTTCATTACGAACGTGAACATCCGCGGCGCATTCTTCCTTGCCCAGGCGGTGGGCCGGCAGATGATGGGGCAGCGCAAGGGCTCGATCATCAACATCGACTCGATCAACAGTGCTCGCCCGCTGAACCGGGTAACGCCCTACGCCATGAGCAAGGCGGCCATGAAGCAAATGACCCGCTGCCTGGCCATGGAGTGGGGCCCGCACGGCGTGCGGGTGAACAGCCTCGGCCCGGGGTTCACGCTCACCGCCCTCACACGCCCGTTGTGGGAAAGCGACCAGCAGCTCGACGCCTGGCGCGACGCCAACACGCCCCTGCGGCGCATCGGCTACCCGGAAGACATGGTCGGCACGGCCGTCTTCCTTGCGTCGGAGGCGTCGTCGTTCGTCACCGGGCAGGTCATCTACGTTGACGGCGGCACCACGTGCGGGCTGTTTTGGCCGATTAACGTGTGAATGTGCCGCGTCACGCCCGAAGGAAAGGAAACGCCACATGCCGGAACTCTGCCGTTTTCTCGGCATCACCATTTACATGCTCTACGACGACCACCGCCCCCCCGCACTTCCATGCAGAGTACGGGGAATACAAGATATCGGTGGACATCCATTCAGGCGTGATCGAGGGTAGGTTTCCTCGGCGCGCCTTGAACGCTGTGTTGGAGTGGTATAGCATTCACAAGGGAAGTTTGCTGGAGAATTGGACGCTGGCCGAGCAACACAAGCCCTTGAGCAAGATTCCTCCGTTGGAGTAGCCCTATGCTGGAAGTTGTCGAAGCAGAGCATATTGAAGGGTATAAGATACATCTGGTTTTCAGTGACGGCACCGAAGGGACCGTCGATCTTGAGGACTCCCTTTGGGGCGAGGTTTTTGAGCCTCTGCGCAATCCGGATGAGTTTCGCAGGTTCGCGATATCGCCGGAACTGCATACCCTGGCGTGGCCGAATGACGCGGACTTCGCCCCCGAACATCTTCGCCGGAAGATGCTCGAGCAACGTGACGAGACCAGGGTTCGATGCGAGCCACGTCGGTCTCACACTTGAGTGCGGACGCATGGAGTAGCATCGCGGTGGCAAACCCGGGAGCGGAGGATGCGGCCGATGGAGCCACAATGGACTCACTGCTACCGGATGCGTCCCTATTACCGCAACCTCGCCGTGGTTTGCACGATTGCGTTCGCCGTGATGGGCGGCGTGTCCACGGCGTCTGCCTACTTCAACGTCGACGGCTCCTTTCCGAACCCTGGCCATGCCGCGTGGATATTCGGCGTGTTCTGGTCGGCGTGGGTGGTACTGGGCATCTGGCTCTTGCTGGTGTACTGCCGGTACCGGCTGTTCAGGAATGCGACGTCGCTGTGTCAAGTAGGGCTCGTTCGGGAACGAAATGCGCAATTGGATCTCGTGCAAGAGTTGCGTTGGCGACGTTTCCCGGCGGGCGGCAGCGTCCGCCTGGCAGGCCCGTTCGGCGTCGTGAAGATCGAACTGGCGAACTTCAACTCCGCCGAACGGACGCAATTGATCTCGTATCTGCGCGGCGCGGTCGACCTTTCGAGGCAAACCGGTTGGCAGGCGTTTTATCGACAATTTGAAGACCCGGAGGCGAAGCGAGAGCGGGCCCGTCGCGACCAATGGGTCGGTGGGGTTGTCTGCCTAGCGTTCGCCGTCGGCTTTCTGGCCGCTTGGATTGCGGGCCTGGGTGTGATAAACTTGCCGGCGTCGATCGTCACTGGGGCGGTCGGCGGATGGAGGTTGCGAAACTACCTTTCCACCTGTCCCCTCAAGGAGAACGAGTCATGCGATTGCCACTGATCCTATCGGCCGCAACCCTGGCCCTCTGTTGGTCCCTCCAGGCCCGGGCCAATCCCGTGTACACCGACCCAGACGAGGCCCCGATCGACTTCCAGCTTCAAGGCGAGTACGCCGGCAATCTGGAGCAAGAGGGCGAGCAGGGAAGGTTTGGTGGGCAGATCATTGCCCTCGGCGACGGCAAGTTCCAAGGCGTCGGCTACCCCGGCGGGCTGCCCGGCGACGGGTGGAACCAGAAGGACCGCATGCTGTCGGACGGCTCGCTGGAGGACGGCGTGGTCCGCTTCGACGCGCCCGACGGCGGCCGCGTGGCCGAGTTGAAGGACGGTGTCATCACCGTGTTTGACGCCGAAGGCAATACGATCGGCCGTTTGAAGAAGATACAACGCAAGAGCCCCACGCTCGGCGCCAAACCGCCCAAGGGCGCGGTCGTGCTGTTCGACGGCTCCAGTACCGACGCCTTCGAACGCGGCCGAATGACCGAGGACGGGCTTTTGATGCAGGGCACGACCAGCAAGCAGAAGTTCGGCAGCCACACGATCCACCTCGAATTTCGCACGCCTTTCCGACCCGAAGCCCGCGGCCAGGGACGTGGCAACAGCGGCTTCTACGCGCAAGGTCGTTACGAGGTGCAAATCCTCGATTCCTTCGGCCTGCGGGGCGAGCAGAACGAGTGCGGCGGCATTTACAGCATCGCCGCGCCGGAGCTGAACATGTGCTTCCCGCCGCTAAGCTGGCAAACCTACGACGTCGAGTTCTCCGCCGCAAAGTACGAAAACGGCAAGAAGGTCAGCAACGCCCGCATGACGGTCCGCCACAACGGCGTGGTGATTCACGACGACGTCGAGCTAACTCATGCCACTACTGCGGCGCCGGTGAAGGAGGGCCCCGAGCCCGGCCCGGTGTATTTGCAGGACCATGGCAACCCGGTCCGATTTCGCAATATCTGGGTCGTGCCGCGAGATTGAGTCTGCCGATGTTCGACGGCTTCCACCGTACGTTCGACGCATTCCAACGGGCAGGGGCTGACGATCCCCTGTTGGAAACCTTGCGCCTGTTTGACGTTCTCTCCGCCGGCGCACTGCGTGTGGCCGACGCCGCCGCCTTGCCGCAGGAATCGCTCGAAGTGCTGGCGGCGAAGCGTGTGGAGGGCATACCGTTGGAGTATATCCTCGGCAAAGCCGTCTTCATGGGGCTGGAACTCGAGTGTTCGCCCGGCGCGCTCATCCCGCGCGAGGAAACCGAGTTGCTCGCCCGAACGGCCATCGACCTGATCCTTACCCGACGGGCCGCCGGCGCCGGGCTGACGGTTGTCGACATGGGCACCGGCAGCGGCAACATCGCCGTAGCGCTGGCCGTACATGCCCGCGACGTGAGCGTTCTTGCGTGCGACGTCAGCCCCGCCGCCGTCGAGCTGGCGCACCGGCAGGCGGCGAAGTTTGGGGTGCAGGATCGGGTATCGCTTTTCTGCGGCGACCTGTACGAGCCGCTGTTGGCCGCGGGCTATCGGGGCAAGGTCGACCTTGTCGTATGCAACCCACCTTACCTGCCCACCAGCACCCTGGAGAAACTCGCCCGGGATATTGTCGACCACGAGCCGGTCGTTGCGCTCGACGCCGGGCCATACGGCATCGACGTGTTTCGCCGGCTCATCACCGGTGCCGTCGACGTGCTCAAGCCCGACGGCGTCCTGGTCTTCGAGGTCGGCGCCGGCCAGGAGAAACTCGTCGCCCGCCTGCTCGAACGCTCCGGCGCTTACCCGCATGTCGAGTACCATCGCGATACTGTCGGGCAGGTTCGCGTCGTGAGCGCTGAGCGTCGTCCTGCTTGTGGTTGCCCGGTCGAACACGACAAAATGGAACCATGACCGGAAAGCAGTTCTTCGACGGGCAGACCTCCGTCAGTTCACCGACCTGTTGTAGTTGCCCCCGCATCACCGCTTGGGCTACAATTGAGGGAACTTGGTTGTCCATTCCACGCCTTCAAATCTCTTGCCTGAGGAGAAGACCATGAGTACCCGATTTGCGACGTTTGGGATGTTGCTGGCAGCCGTAGCCGCCGGTTTCGTGCCGTTGTCGGGCTTCACTGCCGAACGAGAATTGAAGCAGCTTTCCACAGCCGAGATCGCACAACTCGAAGAGGTGCTGCCCGAGCGGCCCACGGTCAAACCGCGGCAACCGCGTAAGCTGCTGATCTTTTGGCGTTGTGAGGGCTTCTTCCACGGCGACGCAATCGCCTGGAGCACCAAGGCCTTCGAGATGATCGGCGAGAAGACCGGCGCCTACACGACGGTCGTCAGCGCCGACATGGCCATGTTCGAACCCGAGAAGCTTAACCAGTTCGACGCTGTGTTCTTCAACAACACGTCGGCCTTGAAGTTTGAGAATGAGGAGCATCGCAAGGCGCTCTTGGATTTCGTACAGGGCGGCAAAGGGATCGTCGGCTCGCACGCGGCGACCGACAACTTTTACCGTTGGCCCGAGGGGGCTGCGATGATGGGCGCCCTTTTCGCCGGACATCCGTGGTACGAGGCGCCGGTGAAGCTCGACGACCCGACCCACCCGCTGGTCAAGGTGTTCGACGGCAAGGGGTTCTGGTTTCGCGATGAGATGTACAAGTTCCGCGACCCGTACTCGCGCGACCGGCTTCGCGTGCTGCTGAGTTTCGACATGAGCAAGCTGCCCGCCGACGCCCCCACCCGCGACGACCGCGACAACGCCATCGCGTGGATTCAGCAGGTCGGCAAGGGGCGCGTCTTCTATTGTTCGTTCGGCCACGACGGGCGAATTTTCCGCGACCCGCGGATCTTGCAGTTCTACCTCGACGGCATTCAGTACGCCCTGGGCGACCTGAAGGCTGACGCCACGCCCAGCGCGAAGCTCGACCCCCAGCCGAAGGCGGCCCTGCCGCCGGAGAAGCAGTGACGGCTCCAGGCTTCTCGCCCTAGTCGAGGAGCGTCCGGCGAGCGATGTTGTCCGCGCGTACGAACTTCTGCAAGCGGTCCGGCATGTTGTCGCCGGCTTGGATATGCCCTTGGGAGTCGAGGCCGTGTGGCGGGGCCGGTTGCATTCGCCGAGTTGCTATTTGCCCGTGGAGGCCGGCAGCGCGATTCATGAGGCGGTAAACTGCGTCGTATCGACTCGATCGGCCGACCGTGCCCGCCGAACCTACGTTTCCGCCATCCTCCCACCTCGCCTGCCAAATCAGGAGTTGTCGCAAACCATGTTTCGCCCACCAGCCATCGCTCTTATCGGGCTTCTTACAACACACTGCGTTCTTGCGGGCGTGGAGGCACGCGCCGAAGTCACCTTCGAGAACGCGCGAGCACGCTGTGTCATCGCCGCCAACGGCCATTGGCAGTCGCTGGTCGACAAGGCGACCGGACGCGAGTTGCTGCCCGACGGCGTGGCGATGCCTATCGCCGAAGCTCGTCACGGCGGCGAACGATTCGCGGTGTCCGGGGCCACGGCCGATGGCGACGCGCTCACCCTCTCCTTCGCGGGCACCGACACCGTGCTCACCTACACGGTGGAGCGGGCCGACAAGTGGATCGTGCTGCGGTTGCGGTCGGTTGCGGGCACGCGTCCGGAAAGCATGACGCTCGTACAGTTGCCCGTGGGCATTACCGAGAACGTCGGAGGGCGGCTCAACATCGCGTGGGACGACGAGACGGCCGTATGCCTGATGGCCGCCACGCGCCAGGCTGACTGCCGCGCGCGGCGGGGCCGCCATGCAGTGCTGACCGCGACGACGCAGGACTTCCCCGGCCCGAGGCTGGAAGGCGCCGGGGCGGCGATCCTCATCGGCCCGACGTCCGCTTTCAAGCCTCTCGCACGCGCAGCATCCCACGCCTTCGGGCTGCTCACCAACGAAGACGCCGACGGCACTCCCGTGAAGGATACCGACCTGGTGCGCGGGTCCTACTGGTTCCTCTCGTTCGGCGAGGACGAGGTAGACCGGGTGATCGAGTACAGTAACCGCTCGGGCATCCGGCAGGTGATGCTCTCCTCGGGCGCCTGGTGTACCAGCCCCGGCCATTACCTGTTCCACGAAGGCCGCTACCCGAACGGGCAAGAGGGGCTCAAAGCGGTGGTAGCTCGGCTGCACGAACACGGCATTCTGGTGGGCATGCACACGTTCGCGTCCAAGATATCGAAGCGCGATCCGTACGTTATGCCCGTGCCCGACCACCGGCTGCTGCGCGGCGTTTCGGCCTCCTGGCGTCCGGAGGACGGCCTGCTCGACACGACGCTTGCCAAGGCGGTAACCGCTGAGCAGACCGAAATTGGCGTTAGCGGTAGCTTGAAGCACTGGCCCGGCAGTTCGGTCACGGCCGACCGCTACTGGGAAGGCGGGCTGGAGAAACACCTGGAGGTGACCGTCGGCAATGAGATCATCCGCTACGAGCGCGTGGGCCCCGAGGGAGTGTGGGACACGTTCCTCGGCTGCGAGCGAGGGGCGTGGGGCACCGCGGCCGCCGCACACCCGGCCGGCGCCGAGGCCTACCACGTGGCCGTCGACGGGTGCATCAACGGCTACATCATCGACCAGGAAACCGACCTGATGGACGAGGTGGCCGACCGGCTGGCCGGCATTTTCAACGACTGCGGCTTCGACATGGTGTACTTCGACGGCGGCGAGGACGTCGACCGGCGGCGGTTCAACTACTACGTGGCCAACTTCCAGGAACAGGTGATGCAGCGGTTCAACAAGCGGCCGGTGATCCACATGGGCACCGTCATGAACCACGCGCTGTGGCACTCGTTCGCGCGCAGTTCCACCGTCGACCATTACCTGAACACGCTGGGCGGGGCGATCGTCGGGGGCCGCGCGCCCACGCAATGGCCTACCGTGAAAGAGCACATCGACCGGTCGGTTCGATACATGCTGTCGGTACGGCAGGACATGATGCCCGGCGAATTGGGCTGGTTCGGCATCTGGCCGCGCGGCACGCGCACCTATACGGTTCGCCTGAACGAGGACGATGCCCGACGCTACCGCGAACTGGGCTGCAACGAGGGCCCCGTGGCACTGCCCGGCCGCGAGAATGCCCGCATGACGGGTGAACTCATTAGGGCCGACGAACTGCGGCTCCGTGTGGAATACGACGGCTTGCAACTCGACGAGATCGAGTACCTCATGTGCAAGTCGCTCGGATACGACGTGCCCATCTCGCTGCAAACCGGGTTCGCGCAACTGGAGGCGCACAATCTTTCGCCCGAAATCCTCAGTATCGTCCGCGAGTACGAGGCGATGCGTATGGCGCACATTGTGCCCGACGAAACGCGGGAAAAGCTCCAAGAGCTTGGCAAAGACTTCGCCCGCGTGCGAGTCGACGGCCGCGACGCCTGGGTGGAAATGCAGCGCGTCGAGGACTTGGGCGGTACGCGCGAACTACGCGCCTTCGTCGGAGCGCTGGAAGAAGGGAGCGCGGCCACCGTGTGGCACACACTCCAGGACGGGCACCTGGCCGTCGGCCTCGATCCCGGCGCGGTCCGGCTGGTCAACTTCCTGGGGGAGGCGCTGCCGTTGGAAACCGAGGGCGGGCGGCTGTTCGTCCCCGTGAACGCAGCCCGCACCACGCTCATATGTCCGGGGCTTTCGCCGGAGCGGCTGCGCGCGGCGCTCGAAGGGGGCGAACTCTGCCTGCGGAAGCCGGCGACGTTGTGGCTGCGCGCGGCCGATTTCGACCGGCTGGTGGGCGAGATGACGCACGGCTCCAAGGTGGGCGTGCGCGACCCGGGCGCCTTCGACGACGTACTGTTGGCCACGGGGCGGCCGACGATCGCACCCGTGCGAAAGTGGTACGCCGAGTACACGGTCGACATCCCTCACGAGGGCACCTGGGCGGTTTGGGGCCGGGTGCGGTATCCCCGGGGCAGCGACGATTCCTTCGGATTCGTGGTGCCCGGCGAAGAGGTGACCCTGGCCTACGGCGACGGGCAAATCCTGGGCAACTGCGGCGTGGGCGCCGACCGCTGGCACTGGACCGGCCGCGGCGCCGGTTCGACTGCCGTGCCTCCCGGCCGGCCGCTCACCCGGCGGCTCGAAGCCGGGCCGTTTACCTTCCGCATTTACTCCCGCGAAGGCCCCGGCACCGCGCAAGAGAACCCCCGGCTCGACCTGATCTGCCTGACCGAAGATCCCACGCACGTACCCACCGACAAGGAAGCCCGGGCGTGGCTGGAAGCTTCAAAGTAACCCGCTCCGACGGGCTTCGTCGGCATGGTTCTTGCTGGTTCAATCTGGGAACTCACAGTTCGACTCTTACGCCGCATCCGCCGCG
Organism: uncultured Planctomycetaceae bacterium; assembly: GCA_964414315.1. GTDB lineage: Bacteria > Planctomycetota > Planctomycetia > Pirellulales > Thermoguttaceae > PWXP01. The sequence continues at coordinate 14,364 of CAYPWB010000112.1, forward strand.
AACTGGTCGCTCGGCTTGCCGACCCGGCCTTTCAAACTCTGGCGAGTTCCGCGACGGAGAATTCGGACGTTTGTTACTCGAGGGATGTTCAGCGACCAATGCCGCACTCGCAGACGAAGTACTCCGGATTGAGGCCGGCCATTGTCGGCTTCAGCTTCTCCAGTTCCTCGGCCGGTCCGTGCACTTCGACCCGCATGACTTCGGCGATCTTGACGAACTCGCCAAGCAGGGCGCCGCAGTTTTCCAGATGTGCCTGGACGCCTTCCGCGTCTTGATAGGCCTCCCGACAGCACATGACGTCGTCATTGAACGTGAAGTTGTAGTAGAGGCACCCCGGTTCGCCGGCCACCTTCTGGCAGAATTGCGAGAGGAAGGACTTGCAGGCGTCCATCTGTCCTTCCGGGATCTTGAAATACGGATGAATGCTGACGGCGTTGTCGAACTTGCTCATGGCGTTCTCCTGATGTCTGAAGCGACCCGCCTCGCTCGACGTTCTTGCGAGGCGCTGGAATGCTTGCTTGCTTTCTCAACGGCGGAAGCGTCCCATTGACTGTTGAAAGTTGACGGTGGTCTCCCGCTTGGCGATAATCGCCGGGCGACAAAACCCACAACGGCCGGAGCGTTGATCCGGCCAAGGACAGGAGATCATCGTCATGGATCAGTGTAATTGGATCGACGTTCTTGGGCAAGCGAGTGTGAGCGACGCGGGCGCGATATTTCGTGAGTATATGCGGGATTCGTTCCTCATGCCCCTTCCCGCCTGCAAGCCCGCCAACGTTCCGGGGCCTTAGCCGTAAAGTTGTTGGCTGAGAAGGACGCCAACGTGCCGCGCCATCTAGCCCGAATGGGGCGTTGCACTGCCGCACAAATGTACCTTCCACTGGCCGACTTGCGCGATGCGTGCGGTCGGAACGCGGAACCATCGGGCCACATTCTTGACGGCCTCGCCGAGGGGCGGCTTCCCCGCGATTCTGCGATTCCGGCCATCAGCCGATAAACTGGCATCTTCAATTGGAAATGCCGCAGAAACGGGCGTTTGTTAAACAGTGCAACCAACCCGCTTGGCTACCTTGATGCCGAACTATTGGGCTCAGCGTAAATCTGCGTCACCACCGCCTGTCGATGTCCCAGCACCACTTGGCCGGTTTCCAGGTCGAAGTGCGGTAGGGCAAGTGGAGTCCGCCGGATAACCCTCTTCCCAATCGGCCATGCTCGCGGTAGACGATCGTCGGGTTGTTGCTTGGGATCGATCTGGGCCATCCGCACGTCCTTGACCCGCGCCGGCTGCCGCATTATGCTCACT
>CAYPWB010000113.1:0-13479 GCA_964414315.1 uncultured Planctomycetaceae bacterium
CTGCATGCGAAGGGGACAGTCCCATTTTCGCGGCGGAAACGGTGGATGACTGGGCAAGAACGCCCTTTGTGCCGCGAAAATTGGGACAGTCCCCGGTGTACGGTTGCGCCGCACGGCGACTCAAATTCCGACGATGGAGAAACCGCAGTCGACGTGGACGGTCTCGCCGGTGATGCCGTCCGACTGGCTGCTCAAGAGGTAGATGCCGGCGGTGCCGAGTTCCTCGAACTCGACGTCGCGGCGCAGGGGCGCTTTGCGGGCGGCGTGCTGCTGCATCTGGTCGAACTCGGTAATGCCGGCCGAGCTGAGCGTGCGCATGGGGCCGGCGCTGATGCAATTCACACGGATGCCTTCCGGCCCCAGGTCCCACGCCAGGTAGCGCACGCTGTGCTCCAGCGCCGCCTTGCACACGCCCATCATGTTGTAGTGGGGAATGACCTTTTCGCCGCCGTAGTAGCTGATCGTGACCATCGCACCGCCGCGGGTCATCAGCCGCTTGGCGGCCCGGGCCGCGGCCACCAGGCTGTAGGCGCTAATATCCATGGCCAGGTGCCAGCCCTCGCGGCTCATTTCGACGTACGGGTTTTTCAGCTCGTGCGGCGGGGCGAACGCGACGGCGTGGATGAGGAAATCGAGCCGGCCGTACGCCTCGCCCACCGCGTCGAAGGCTCGCTCGATGTCGTCGTCGCGCTGGACGTCGCAGGGGACGACGATCTTCGCGTCGTGCCGATCGGTCAGGCGGCGCACGCGGCGCTCGCTGGAGCGGCCGGGCAGGTGGGTGAAGGCCAATTCCGCCCCCTCGGCGTACAGGGCCTCGCTCATCGCCCACGCAATGCTGCGCTCGTTCGCAACGCCCATCACCATGCCGATTTTGCCGTCGAATGTGCCCATCGCAACTCCGGTGTATCGGTCTTCGGTCGGATCGGCCGAAGGGGACAGTCCCCGTGCACGGTTCTCAATCGGCCGCCGGCACGGGGCCGGCCAGCAGGGCGTACTGTTCGTACGCGGCGGCGTCGCCGCTGCAAACCACCTCGCAGTTCATTCGCACCACCGGCAGTTCGCGGTGGAGGAACCGGCGGGCGACGATCTTCTTCCGCTCGTTCTTCTCGGCCTGCCCGAGGAACAGGTGCCCGATCATCACCGCAATGGCGGCGTCGACCAGTTTGCGTCCGCTCAGTTGCACGAACGCGCCCCCTAAGCCCTTCGCAAACTTCGTGGCTTCCTGGATGCGCTCGCGGGCTTCGACGAGCCGGTCGCGCATTTCGGCAAGTTCCGGATCGTCGTACTGCTTCTTCTCGTGCGGCTCGACCCAGCCGATGAACACGCCGGAGGTCACGCCCTTCTCGGCAGCCACGACCTGCAGTTGGCTGGTGCCCTCGTAAATGGTCGTAATGCGCGAGTCGCGAAGGAACCGCTCGGCGGCGTAGTCTTTCATGTAGCCCGACCCGCCCAGCACCTGAATGGCGTTGTCGGCCACGCGGATGCACATTTCCGAGCAGTAGTACTTGGCCATGGGCGTGAGCATGCCGTTGATGCGTTTCAGCTCGCGCGAGTACTTCTTGCGGTCCTTCTTCTCCTCGGGCGACAGGTTTTCGCCCCATTCGAGAATGCGGAGGTTATTGTTCTCGTGGTCGCACACGCGGGCCGTTTCGTAGGCCAGGGCCCGGCCGGCCTCGACGTCGAGCCGCATGTCGGTCACCAGTTCGGCCACGGCGGGCAGCCGCTCGATGGGGCCGCCGAACTGCTGCCGCGTGTGGGCGTAGGTGCGGGCCAGGCGGCAGGCCGCCTCGGCAATGCCCAGCGACTGCGCGGCAATGCCCACCCGGGCGCCGTTCATCAGGGCCATCACGTAGGTGATGAGCCCGCGCTGCCGCTCGCCGACCAGCGTAGCCGGCACCTCGTCGAACACCATTTCGCAGGTGGGTGAGCCGTGGATGCCCATCTTCTCCTCGAGGTGCCGCACGCGCACCTTGTCGCTGCGTTCGGCGTAGAAGAGGCTCAGGCCGCGGCCGTCGGTGATGTCGGCCTCGCTGCGGGCGAGCACCAGCAGGATTTCGCCGCACCCGTTGGTGATGAACCGCTTCACCCCGTTGAGCTTCCAGTTGCCCTCCTCGTCCTGATACGCCCGCAAGCGGACCGCCTGCAAGTCGCTGCCGGCGTCGGGCTCGGTAAGCACCATGGCGCCGGTCACTTCGCCGTAGGCGAACCGCGGCAGGACGGCGTCCTTCAGCTCGTCGTCGGCGAAGGCGTAAATCGTTTCGGCAATGCCCTGCAAGCCGAACAGGTTCATCAGCGAGGCGTCGGCCCGGCTGACCATTTCCGTGGCCATGGTGTACACCAGGCTCGGGCAGTTCAGTCCGCCGTACTTGCGCGGCAGGGTGAAGCCCATCAGGTCGGCCTGCGAAAGGCGGTCGAGGTTCTGCTGCACGAGCGGATGCAGGCTGACGGTGCCGTTGGGGTTGAGCGTGTTGCCCTCGCGGTCGATGGTCTCGGCGTTCGGGGCGATCATGTCGCCGGCAATCTGGCCGACGATTTCCAGCACGCGGCGGTAGCTGTCCACGGCGTCGTCGGCGTCGTCGGGCGCGTAGCCGTCGCCGTTTCCGCGGTCGCGGGTGAAGTCGTCTTCTTGGAGCCGGGCCAGTTCCTTCAAGTCGATGTGGTCGAACAGGAACCGGATGTCTTCGTTATCGGTGAAATAATTGGCCATGAATCTTGCTTTCCAGGTTTCCTCGCAGTGCAACTCGGGGGCCGTCCGAAAAGGAGGACAGGCGCCCTGTATCTTGAATCTGCATTAAGCACGAGCCGCCACGTCCGGGAGCCAGTCCCCCTTTCAGATCGTCTCTTTGGAGCGTTCCTTGATCGCCTTGATCATCGTGGGGATGATCTGGCGGAAATCGCCGACAATGCCGTAGTGGGCCACCGAGAAGATCGGCGCGTCGGGGTCGGTGTTGATGGCCACGACCTTGGCCGATTCCTCCATGCCCGCCCGGTGCTGAATGGCGCCGCTGATGCCCACGGCAATGTACAGGGCGGGGCGGACGGTGGTGCCGGTTTGGCCCACCTGGTGCTCCTTGCCGATCAGACCGCTGTCGACCGCGGCCCGGCTGGCGCCGACCGCGCCGCCGATGGCGCCGGCCAGATCGTACAGGAGCCGGAAGTTGTCTTTCGTTCCCACGCCGCCGCCGCCGGCGACGATCACCCGGGCGCCCTTGAGGTTGACCTTGCGCGGCTCGACGTGCCGCTCGATCAGCTTCAGCGCCGCTTTGGCGCCGTCCAGCTCGACCTTCTCCTCGAGCACCTTGCCGCCGCGCGACGGGTCGGCCGGCTGCATGGCCATGACGCCCTCGCGCACGGTGGCCATTTGCGGCCACCAGTCGAAGTTGACAATGGTGGCGATGATGTTCCCGCCGAACGCAGGCCGAATTTGCAGCAGCAGGTTCTTGTGTTCGGTCTTGGTTTTCGGGTCGGTGACGTCGGCGATTTCCAGATCGGTACAGTCGGCCGTCAGCCCGGCCCGCATTTGCGAGGCGACCCGCGGGGCCAGATCGCGCCCCAGCGGCGTGGCGCCGAACACCACGATTTGCGGACAGCGTCGTTCGATCAATTGGCACAGGACCTCGGCATACGGGCCGGTCTGGTAGTGGCCGAGCTTTTCGTGGTCGACCACGTACACGTTGTCGGCCCCGTGGGCAATGAGTTGCTCGCCCAGCTTCTCCACGCCCGCCCCGGGCAGCACCGCCCCGACCCCGACGCCGAGCCGGTCGGCCAGTTCGCGGGCCTTGCCGCACAATTCGAGCGCCACTTCGTTGAGCGATCCGTCTTCCTGTTCCGCGAAGACCCAGACTTCGCCCTTTCGGTTCGGTTCAATCATTATTGGGAGTTGGGAGTTGGGAATTGGGAGTTGGGGAATGCAGGTGCTAGGTGCTAGGTTTCAGGTTCGACGTTCGACGTTCGACGTTCGATGTTCGACGTTCGATGTTCGACGTTCTACCCAAGCGTTCGGTCGACGACCAGTTCCTGGATCATGCCGCGCACGCCTTCTTCGGTTGCGGGCACTTGCGTGTGCCCCTCTTTTTTGAGCACGATGGCCTGGATGCGATGCACCTTGGTGGGCGAGCCGGCGAGGCCGCATCGGGTCGGGTCGGCCCCGATTTCGTCGAGGCCCCATTGCTCGATGAGCAGGCCGCGCTGCTTCAGGGCCTCGGCCCGCTTCTTCACCTCGGCCTGGCGGGCGGCGTCGTCGGCGTCGGGCATTGCGTTGCGAACGGCCAACTCGATTTCGACGGTTGCCCGGGCGTGCTTCATGCGCATCAGCCGGCGGGCAGCCTGGGGCCGCGGCTCGTTGGCCGTTTCGACGACGGTGGCCAACACGGGCAGCCGGGTCTCGACCACCTCCCAGCCGTGCCCAATGTTCCGGCGGATGCGCACCGTGTCGCCGTCGAGGCTGACGACCTTTTCGAGGTAGGTGATTTGCGGGATGCCGAGTTTCTCGGCACATTGCGGCCCCACCTGGGCGGTGTCGCCGTCGATGGCCTGCCGGCCGGCGAACACGAAGTCGTAACGGCCGATCGTCTTCACCGCCTGCGAAAGGATGTAGCTGGTCGCCAGCGTGTCGCTGCCGGCGGCGCGCCGGTCGGTCAACAGGATCGCACGATCCGCACCACGGAAGAGGCAGGCGCGAAGGACATCGCCGGCCTTCGGCGGGCCCATCGTGATGGCGGTCACCGTGCCGCCGAATCGCTCCTTCACTTCCAAAGCGGCTTCCAGGGCATGGAGGTCCTCGGGATTGAAGATTGCCGGAAGGGCGCCCCGGTTGACCGTCCCGTCCTCTTTCATCGCATCGGCCGTCACATTGGCCGTGTCGGGTACCTGTTTCACCAGTACAATGCTGTCGTATGCCACGCTCTTCGCTCCGCGGTCGTACATGCCAAAGGAGACGGCCGATACCCCCTAGCGGAAGGCAATCGGGCCGGGCCGCCGGGGTACGGTATGGGCGCAACCCGTACCGATTACCCCATCGGCACTTCTGGAAAGCCTAGTAGCCTAGCGACCCTGCCCGTTATCGTCAAGTGGCAAAATAGGAGCCAGCCACTTCGGGCTATCGAATTATCGCCGTAAGAAGGGCAATCCGGCGCCCTACCGACTTCGAAACGCGGGGGCACGGAGCGATTCTCCCACGCGGTGCACTGGACACCCTGGACAAATCGCCGGCCAAGCCGCGAGAATTGGGCTCTTCCGTTTCCGGGCGCAAGCCATTTGGCCGAACGGCTGCATTCCGCCTACTGAAGCGGACCGCACGGCGGAGCGTGCCTGCTACTTTGCCAGGCTTCGCACCCGGAAGCGAAATACCCGAGAATTGGCACGCTGCCAGTGAACGCTTCCCTTGCCTACCCCCTCGAAGAGACGGGAACCCCTTATGACACCACGCGACCGGGTCATGGCGGCGCTTGCCCATCAGCCCACCGATCGGGTGCCACTGTTCTACCGCGACATCCCGGAGGTGCGCGCCCGCTTGCAGGCCGACCTCGGCTGCCCCGACTTCGAGGCCCTGCTCCGGCGGCTGGACATCGATTTTCGGTGGGTCGAGCCTGGTTATGTGGGTCCGACGCTCGAAGACCCGCAACGCAATGTTCGCCGCGACATTTGGGGCGTCGAATACCGGTACGTTCGTTTCAGCGAGCGAGCCGGCTACTGGGAACCGATCGAGCGTCCCCTGGCCCAATGCGACGATCCGGCCGCACTGGACGACTACGCCTGGCCCAGCCTCGACTGGTTCGATTTCTCCACGCTGTCCGACCAGGTGGCTGCGCATGACGGCTACGCCATCATGACCGCGCCCGGCGTCGCCTCGCCCGGCGTTCTGCAAACACCCATCCAGGGCCTGCTGGGTGAAGAGAAGAGCCTGATTGCCATGGTGGCGAACCCGGAGTTCTTCGCCGCGCTGGTGCGCCGCGTGCTCGAGTTCCAGTTGCCTTTCATCGAACGCATGATGGACGCCGCCAACGGGCGGATCGACTTCTTCCGCATCGGCGAGGACCTGGGAACGCAGAAGGGATTGCTCATCAGTCCGGCCACGTTCCGCCAATCGCTCCAAGAACCCCTGAAGGCGATGGCCGACGCCGCCGGGCGGCGCGGCGCGGCGTTCTACCTCCATTCGTGCGGCAGCGTGCGCGCGCTGATTCCCGACCTCATTGCCATGGGCGTCGACGTGCTCGACCCGCTTCAGGTGGGCGCGGCCGACATGACGCCCGCGGAATTGAAGGCCGAGTTCGGCGACCGGCTGTGTTTCTCCGGGGGCGTCGACGAACAGGAACTCCTGCCGCGCGGGTCGGTCGACGACGTGCGTGCGGGCGTTCGCGATCTGCTCGACGTGATGGCGCGCGGAGGCGGCTTCTTCCTGGGCCCCACGCACAATTTCCAGGACGACGTGCCCACCGAAAACGTCGTGGCCATGTACGAAACGGCGCGCGAGTGGGAGCCGCGCTAGCGGCTCAGGAACGGCCTGCATCCGCGTTCACAGCGGCGCGTCGTCGAGGCCGTCAACCAACTCGTCGAGGTCGTCGGGCGAGGATTCCCGACGGCTTTGTTTCGCCGCGCCGGGATCTCGCTTGCCCAGAATGCGGGCCCGCTCGGCCGCAGCCAGGTCTTTGCGGCTGGCGGCGTCGAAAAGCTGGACCAGGTCGACGGTGAGTTCCTCAAGCGGAACGGATGTGTCGCCCGCAATGCCCGGGTTCTGGTGGTCGGGGAACATGATCGCGCCCTGGGGGCACACACGGCTGCACGCGGGGCACCCGTCCTTGCAGGCGTCGGGACTCTCGACGAACAGGTTCCCTTCCGCATCGACGCCGAAGACGCCGAACAGGCAGAAGTTCAGGCAGTCGAGGCAGTTGCCGCACCGCTCCCGGTCGATCACGGGATACCAGCGGCGGCCAGCCGGCTCGTCCAGGTCGACGTGGCCGTTTCCCGCCTCCGCCCCTACACCCGCGGGCTCCACGACCCGGGCGGAGCGCTCGGCCATTATGCGGTCGATTTCGGCCAGAAGCGGCTTGGCGTCGCCGAACCGGCGTAGGTCGAAGCACCAGATCGACCGTTCCGCCTCGCCGGAATCGTCGGCGGGCGGGTCGTCGACGTCGTCGTCCGCCAGGAGCGGCGAAGCGCCCATCCGACCGCGAATGTCGTTCGCGTCGAGCAGCCAGAACGCGGCCCGCGGGTATAGCCAAGAGGCGACGACCAGGTCGCCCTGAAGCGAGCGGAGGTGTCGGATCGCCTTCCCGTCGGGCGGCAGGTCGTACAGGTGAGCAAGGAGTTTCACCTTGACGCCGTCGCGCCCGGAAAGCCCTTCGGAAAGCTGCCCGAGCAGCTTCTGCTGCGACGAGCTGTCGTGCCGGTCGCGGCACAGGACGACGTGAAGTTGGTCGGTCATGGTTTCGCTCCAAAGCAGTACAGCACCCCGTCGTCGGTGCCAATCACCAGACGGCCGTCGGCCACGGCGGGCGATGCGGGAATGCTGCCGCCCGCCTCGAACCGCCATGCCTCGCGGCCGGTTGCCAGGTCGAGGGCGAACAGGCGGCCGTTGCCGGCGCCGATGAACACGCGTCGGCCCACCACCACAGGCGAGCCGTCCACCTGGGCGCCGGTGGGAAAGGCCCATCGCTCCTCGCCCGACTTGCGATCGAAGGCGCGGACCGTCCGATCGCGGGAACCGACGATCGCCAGCCCCCCGGCCAAGGCGGCGGCGCCCCGATAGGAACCCACCCGCTCCGGGTTCAAGTACTTCCAGCGAGTTTCGCCTTCGCGCCAGTCGATGCCGAACAGCCCGCCCCCTTCGGTGCCGACGAACACCAAGTCGCCGGCCACCGCCGGCGTGGCGCCGGTGGGTCCGTCCAGTTCGACGCTTCGCACGAGTTCGCCTTCCTTCAGGTCGATCACGTGCAACCGGCCGTCGCAGCCGGCCACGAACGTGGAATCCTCGACGATCGTCGGCGAGCAGCGAACCTGATCCTGGCTGTCGTACGCCCAGACCAACTCGCCCGATTCCGCCCGCAAGCAGTACAGGTTGCCGTCCTGCGAACCGAACAGGACGCGGTCGCGGTGGAAGTTGGGCGCCGAGTTGATTTCGCCCTGGGTGGCGAACCGCCAAAGCTCCTCGCCCGACTTGCCGTCGAGGCAGTAGAACACGCCGTCGCTATCGCCGACGTACACCTTTCCCTCGCGCACGGCCGGCGGGGCCGTGAAGCCCAGTTCGGTGGCGAACGCCCACCGTTTGCCGCCGTCGGCCAGGCTCAGCGCGTAGAAGTTGCCCCCCAGCGAGCCGATGTACACCGTGCCGTCGGCGATGACCGCGCCCGTTTCGAACCCGCCGCGGTCGTCGGCGAACGTCCACAGCACCGCGGGCGTCTCGGGGAGTTCCGTCGCCGACACCCCCCTGCCCTGCTTGTCGCCGCGGAACAGGGGCCAGCGGTCGGCCGGCGCGGGCGGAACCTCGTCGTCGACCGGCAGCGGCTCGACGGCGTCCGCCGAACCGGCATCGGCCGGCTCGGGCTCCGCGGCGAGGTCGGCCGGCGAAGCCCGCGCCGCCCTGGGGGCATCGCCCGCAAAACAGTAGAGCATCGACTCCGTGCGGACGATCAGGTCACCGTCGGCAACGGCGGGCGTTGCCAGGCAGCCTTCGCCCAGCGGATTCTCGGCCAGTAGCTCGAACTGGTCGGCGGCGGCCACGACATGCATCACTCCCCGTTCACCGACCGTGTAGATGCGTCCGTCGGCGGCCACCGGGCTGGCGGTGAAATTGCCGCGCAGCCGCTGCGACCATATCTGCTCGCCGTTTCCGGCGTTGTAGCACGTCAATTGTCCGATGTCGGTGACGACGAACAGCCGGTTCCGATACGCGACCGGCGTAGGAATGTACGGCCCACCGCGGGTGTGCTGCCATGCCATGCGTGGAGCGGCTGAATGGTCGAGTTCGCCGGGGCGGATGGCCAGGATCGGCCCGTTCCGTCCGCTGGCACAGAACACCAGCCCGCCGCTTTCGACCGGCGTCGGCGTAACCAACTGGGTCGTTCCGTCGACGCGCCACAGTTCGCGGCCGTCGTCGGCATCGTAAGCCGTCACCGAGCGGTCGACGCTGCCGCCGTTAACGATCACCTCAACAGCCGTCGCGCCGTCGCGCGTCACCTGCACCGGCAGGGGCGTGCTCCAGCACCCGCGGCTGGAACGGGCGGTGCGCCACAGCTCGCTGCCCGTGCGCTTGTCGAACGCGGCGAGGTAGGAATCCTTGTCACTATCGCATAGCTGAATGACGGCATCGCCAAGAATCACGGGGCTGGAGGCGAGGCCCCACATGTGGGCAAGCGGTCCGAGGTCGGCGTGCCACAGTTCCCGGCCGTCCATATCGTGGCAGAAGAGCCCCGTGGCACCGAAGAAACTCACGATGCGTTCGCCGTCGGTGGCCACACTGGCCGAGGCATGGCCGTTTTTCGGATGCGTCCTCCCCTGCCCTGCCCCGACCTCGGTTTGCCAAAGGAGCCGGCCGTCGGTCCGATCGAAGCCCAGGATGGCCAAGGTGGGCGGCTCGGCGCCGTCGAGCGCCGTCGTCAGAATAATGCGATCCCGCCATACCACCGGCGACGAACTGCCGCTGCCCGGCACCGCCGTCTTCCATCGCACGCCCCGGTCCGGTCCGAACTCGACGGGCGGGCTGCCGCCGGGAGCAATGCCCGACGCATTCGGGCCGCGCCACATGGGCCAACGGTCCAGCGCCTCGCCCGTTTCGCGGGCGTCTTCGAGCGCCGGCGGCAGCGGCTCCACATCTTCCGCGGCTTGATAAGTCGGCCGACAGCCGGCAAGCAGGGCAAGGCCGACAATCGCCAGAGCCGGCGAGCACAGAAGCACACTCGCCCGAAACCAGGGTGAAGAAGGCAGTCCCATTCTCGCGTCAGACACGTCCATTTGTCGGGCCCTCGGGTCCCAGAGACGCGGACGGCACACTCATCCGTCAAATGGCCTCCGAGTGCGCAGTCGCCCGCGCGGCCGGAGCGCTGTCATGGGCTGTTCGGCGTATTGGCGGGGTTGGGGGTGGAACTCAACTGCGAAAGGACCTGGAGCAAGCCGTTCAGATGCGCCATGCGCGGCCCGTACCGGTCAATGAACTCGTTGAGCATGAAGTCGCCCTCGACCAGCGTATCGAAGTTCGTGCTGATTTCCCGCGTGATGTTGTCGAGAAACTCGGTTTGCACCTTGCCGAGGGCTTGGGCCGCTCGCCGGCAACGGCGCGCCAGGCGGGGATTTGCCTGCTTCCACTGCCCCAATTCGTTCGCGCGCTGCCGCTGGTTCGCGTGGAGCTGGCCAATCAACTCCTCGAGCAACTCGTTCTGGCGATCCTGGGCGGCCAGCAGCTCCTGGAGCAACTGGGTCTGATCCGTGCATTCGGCCCGGGCCTGGCTTGCAGGGCGCTGGTACGCGTCGTGCGACACGTCGATCTGGCTGTACAACGGCGGACGGGAGGGGCTCGGGTCGTGCGTCATCGGCTGGCTCCTTTCATTTCTTCAGTATAAACAGACCGCGGCCCGGTTGTCGAGTGCCCAGCGAGCATTCTGTCGAAAACCTGCCGACGCGCGGAACGAATCCGCCCGAATTACCTCTCCAGAGTGGCAGGCCTCGCGATTCGGCAGGCACCGCCTAAAGTCGCCCTCCTGCGCAACCCGATGCACCACGGGGCCCTCCCAACCAGCGTCCGGAAGGCGGGAAAACGCGCAATATGCTCCGAATGGGAAGCCTGGGGGCTCCAGCGCGGGCGGCAGGCCGCCCCACGCGGTCTCCAAGTTCCGGCAGGCTGCCTCGTTTACGGCTTCCTTGAGGAACCGGACCCAAGGAACCGCCGGCGGTTGGGCCGGGCAAGCGACCACGCAACCTCGAACAATCGGCACCAGGTTTGAACATGCGGCAGGATCGGCCTCCTTCCAAGTGCACTCTCGGATTCCTCACCGTGGTCGAGCACCCCGAACAGGGACTCTTCGGCGGATATCTGGTGCTCGACCACAACGGGCGGCCGCTCGAGTTCCATTGCACGGCACCGCTGCGTCCGAATCGGGCCCAGAGAATCCTGTACGGCCCGTCGCTCGCTCCGTTCCTGTACGGCGAACAGATTGGCGCCACGCTGGTGCGGCATGCCAAGGCATCGCCCCGAGCCGTGCTGACCGACTGCGAACCGGCCCTCGCCGTGCGCGAACACGTCGAGTTGCCCATCGCCCTCGTGCTCAGTGCCGACACCGAGGACCACGGCGCGGCCGACCCGGACGAGGCGCCCTCCATCCGGTTCGATGCGGCCCACGCCGGCCGCGGCGCGATGCGGCCGCACCGGAACCCCGGGGGCGAATTGCTCCTTTTCGAGTTCGGTGCCCACCGACTTGCCGTCACGCGCCCGTGCGAATCCGACAAAAACCTTCTGGCCGACCGCCTGGCCGATCTGCCCGACGCGTTCGATCTTGCCGAACCGTTCGGGCGGATTCACGAGGCGATTTCCGAAGCGAGGAAGGGCGCTCGATGAAACCGGCCGCACACGAGCCGACGACAGGCACGCGGACGGAAGCCCTGGGGCGCGACGGCGGCGCGGTTCCTCGCCGGCCAACGGCCGAAGCGGCCCGTCCGAAGGTGTTCACGTGGCGTCCCCCCCCTGCCCCGGCCGTCCGAAGCCTCGACTTCGCCGGCACCAGCCCGCCGCGCTGGAAATGCCCGGCGCTCGAAGCCTTTCGTCAGGCGATCGATCCGGCGCCCGCAGTTGCCGTTCGAAGCGAGCCGCTCGCCTTGCCGGAGCCAAGGGCCGTGGCCATTCGGATTACGGCGCCCAAAGCCGTCATTCGCAGCTTTTCGTTTGCCCAGCCGGGCACCCCTGCCGGGCCGGCCGCGGCCGACGATTCCCAGCCGGCGTCCGGCGCCCCGGCGCGCCAAACCGTGCCGGCAAGCTTCGCACCCGGGCGTCCCGGCACGCGCATTTGCCCGCCGCGCGACATCGTCAAACTCGAGGACCGCCTGCAATACCTGCTTCAGCCGCCGCTGGAATGCATGCTCACGGAACGGTCGCTGCGGTTCCCGTTCCATCCGTTCCCCTACCAGTTCGAAGGCATTGCCTTCCTCTACCCTCGCCACGCGGCCGTCCTGGCCGACGAAATGGGGCTGGGCAAGACCATGCAGGCCATCACCGCCATCCGGCTGCTGCTTCGTTGCGGCGAGGTGCAAAACGTTCTGCTCATCTGCCCGAAGCCGTTGGTTTCGAACTGGCAGCGGGAGTTCGCCCTCTGGGCGCCGGAAGTGACCGTCATGGTCATCGAGGGCGACCGCGCCCGGCGCGCCTGGCAATGGCAGCTTCCCGACGTGCCCGTGCGAATTGCCAACTACGAGCTGCTGTGCCGCGACCGCGACCTGCTGGAGGCGGGAGCCGGCGGGGGACTATCCCCTTCCGCCGACGAAGACGAACGCGCCGGCGCCGGCTCGTTCGACCTCGTCCTGCTCGACGAGGCACAGCGAGTGAAGAATCGCTCCGGGGCCACCAGCCAGGTGGCGCGGGCCATCCCGCGGCGGCGAAGTTGGGCGCTGACCGGCACGCCGGTCGAGAATTCGCCGGAAGATCTGGTCGGTATTTTCGAGTTCCTCGCGCCGGGCTTCCTCTCACCCGACCTGAAGCCGCGCCGCATGGGCCGCGCCGTGCGCGATTACGTGCTGCGGCGCACCAAGGACCGCGTGCTGACCGACCTGCCGCCGAAGCTGTTCCGCGACGCTGACCTGGAGCTGACGCCCGAGCAGCGCGAAACCTACCAACTGGCCGAGGACGAGGGCGTGGTCCGGCTGAGCGGCCTGGGCGGCGAGTTGACCATCCAGCACGTGTTCGAACTGATCCTCCGGCTGAAGCAGATATGCAACTTCGACCCGGCCACCGGCGCCAGCGCGAAGATGGAACGGCTCGCGGCCGACCTGGAAGAGGTGGCCGGGAGCGGGCGGAAAGCCATCGTGTTCAGCCAGTGGGTGGGCACGCTGAAGCGGCTTGCGAAACGCCTCGGCCGGTTCGGCCCGCTCGAATACCACGGCAAAATCCCGCCGAAACACCGCGACGCGGTCATCGAACGGTTCCGCACCGATCCTTCGAGCCACGTGCTGCTGATGAGCTACGGGGCGGGCGGCGTGGGGCTGAACCTCCAGTTCGCCGGCTACGTGTTCCTGTTCGACCGATGGTGGAACCCGGCCGTCGAGGACCAGGCGATCAACCGCGCCCACCGCATCGGCGCCGACGGCCCCGTTACGGTCACTCGCTTCCTCATGCTGGGCACCATCGAAGAACGCATCGACCACATTCTGCAAGAGAAACGCGAACTGTTCGATACGATCTTCTCCGGCACCGGCGGTGCCCGCAAACTCGGGCTCAACCAGGACGAACTGTTCGGGCTGTTTGAACTTGGCATGCCGGGGGCAGGGTAACCGTTCACAGGG
>CAYPWB010000113.1:13579-15572 GCA_964414315.1 uncultured Planctomycetaceae bacterium
GCGGTCGCCGCGATGATGGCATCTCCCGCCCGGAGCCCATGGGACAGGGAATACTCTTCAACATAAATCATTGCCCGGTGGCCGACGTTGGCGGACAGGGGCAGCGTCTGGAAACCGAAGTCCCGCAAGAACTGTTTGGTGCACTCGTGTTGCCGCTTGTCCTGGGCGCCCTGCAGTAGTTCCATGTAGGTTTGCACGGACAGGAAGCGTTCCTCCTCCCGTTCGATTGCGCGAGCGGCCTTGGCACTTCCCCTCTGAACCCAGATGAAGATTTCCGTATCAAAGATCACGGTAGCGCCCTCCGCGGAGGGCGTCCATTTCCGCATCAACAGACTCCTCGGCGCACCGCATACCAAAGAAGGGATGTTCGGCCACCGTTTGCTGCGTTCGCTGCGGAAGCGCCTTCAGGACACCCCTCTTCTTGCCGCGGCAAAGAATCTCCACGTCCTCGTTACGGTCCAAGGCCTTGAGAACGTCGTTCATCCGATATCTAAGGTCCACGATTGTCGCCTGCATATGCGTTAGCCTCTCTGTATAGTGGTAATATACATTATCGGCAGAATGCGAGAATCCGTCAACCCCGGCTTGCCTCACCCCCCCTGCTGCATGGGCTGCGAGCGTATTCCCCCGGCGGGTTGGAGGGGCTATACTGGAGGGAAACCGGCCTGCAAACCCACCACGAAACACCTGCCCTGGAGAACACGTATGCGACGTTTTCGATTGCTGCACCTGGCACTGCTTGTCGCCCTGCTGCCCACGATGGGGTGCCTGTCCCCGACGCCCGCTGCCGGAGGATCGCCAAACACCCTGATGCAGGAGGAAATCGACGACGGGTGGATCCTGCTGTTCGACGGCGAAACGCTTTTCGGATGGCGCGACGCGACCGACGCCGATTGGCAGGTGGTCGACGGCGTGATTCGGGCGACGGAAGGCACGCCGGGCCTGCTGCACACGTCGACCCAGTGGGGAAACTTCGAGTTGAAGGTCGATTTCCGAATCGAAGCCGGCGGCAACAGCGGCGTGTTCGTGCGGACTTCGCCCGAACCGCCCCCGACGCCCGGCCCGTACTACGAGGTCAACATCGCCGATTCCGACGACGAGCCGTGGCCGACCGGCAGCCTCGTACACCGCAAGAAGGCCGACGCCGTGCGCGGTACGGACGACTGGCGAACCATGCATGTTACGGCCGACGGCGGACAGTTCACCGTCCGGATCGACGGCACCGAGGTGCTCCGGTACAACGACCCGAAGCCACTGGGCCGCGGGCATGTCGGCTTGCAGTGCCGCCAGGGGACAATCGAGTTCCGCAACATCAAACTGAAGCCGCTCGGCCTGAAACCGATCTTCAACGGCAAGGACCTGACCGGCTGGCGACTGCACGAGGAGCAAAGCGAGGCGTCGGTTACGCCCGAGGGATGGCTCAACATCGAAAACGGCCCCGGCACCCTCGAAACCGAGGACCAGTGGGCCGACTTCACGATGCAACTCGAGGTGTTCGTCAACGGCGACGGACTGAACTCAGGCATCTTCTTCCGCTGTATTCCGCGAGAGCGATGGAACGGGTACGAGAGCCAGATCCACAACGGCTATGTCGACGGCGACCGGACCAAGCCGCGCGACGCCGGCACGGGCGGCATTTTCCGCCGCCAGGAAGCCCGCAAGGTAGTGGCCGATGATTTCGAGTGGTTCTCCAAGACGATCCACGCGGTCGACCGGCATATGGCGGTTTGGGTGAACGGCTACCAGGTAAGCGACTGGACCGACCGCCGCGAGCCCGACCCCAACCCGCGCCGCGGGCTGCGCCTGGAGGAGGGCACGATCCAAATTCAGGGGCACGATCCGGGCACCGACATTTCCTTCCGGAACCTCGGTATTACCGAGGTTCCCGAGCGGTAACGATCGGAGAAATAACTGTCGCTCTTTCTTCCCCCTCACCCTACCCTGGGTAGGTGAAAACACCGCGGTTTGGCATGGCACTTGGGTGACGCGTTTT
>CAYPWB010000114.1:0-15519 GCA_964414315.1 uncultured Planctomycetaceae bacterium
GGTGGCCCTTTGCGCCACTTCAATTTGTGTACAACAACGAGGGCAACGCCCTGGGAAAAGTGTGCAGCGAGCAGGTCTCTCGGGCCAACGGCCCAAGCCTTCTTCGACGGAACAGCATCCCCAGGGCGTTGCCCTGGGCTGGAGGAACCAAGGGCCTTCGGCCCATCAGAGGAACAGAAACGGCAACGTCCCCGCTGGCGAGTTGTCACCACCCCAGGCGTGAAGCGCGAAGTGCCATCGCAATTGCGGGTTTTGCCGGAAATCGCTCTTTCCCGGCGCGGGGAAACCCGGGTAGAATGCCCCTCCGGAGTATGGACACCCCGCCGACCACATCCTCCATGGAAGGACCGATGCATCCAAACATGCCCTCCTCCGGCCGACCGAAACTGTCGGTCGCCCTGATCGTTCGCGACGAAGCCAAGACGATTGCCGACGCGCTGGCAAGCGTTCACGCGATTGCCGACGAGATGGTCGTGCTCGACACGGGTTCGACCGATCGCACGGTGGTCCTGGCCGAGGCGGCCGGCGCCACGGTCGTTCGCGTCCCATGGGCCGACGATTTCGCCCAGGCCCGGAACGCCTGCCTTCAGCACGCACGAGGCGATTGGGTCCTGTGGCTCGACGGGAGCGAACGTCTCGAGGAAAGTTCCGCCGAGGCGCTGCGGCAATTCGTCGACGGCGAAGCCGACCGCGGGCGGCTCTATCGGGTGCTGGTCGAGATTCCGCCGCTCGACCCGGCCGGGTCGGCCGAGCAGGCCGCCCGGATCCGACTGATGCCGAACGACCCTGATCTGCATTTTACCGGTCGGGTGGCCGAGTCGCTCTTTCCGGCTGCCGAGCAGGCGGCAATGGATATCGACCTGGCGCCGGGCCGGATTTTGCGCCACGCCGTTCAGCACGACCCGAGACGCCGCATGGCGAAGGCACGCCGCGATCTGGAACTGGTCGCCCTGGAAGAGCGTACCTCGGGCCGCCTCAGCCCGCGGCTCCTCGTGGTGCGCGGCGACGCGTACGCGACTCTCGACTGCCTCGAACCGGCGCGAACCGCGTATCGGACCGCAATCGCCGCCGCCGAATCGGGCTCCACCACGATGCTCGACGCCTTCTACGGCCTGCTGCCGACGTTCGATTCGGATCCGGCCTGTCGCGAGGAGCAACTGAAGACGGGCCTGCAGGCGATCGAGGCTTTCCCGCTCGACGCACAGCTCCTGTTCGCCATGGGCAACTACCTCCACATGCGCGGCCGGCTCGACCTGGCACACCGCTCCTTCGAGGCGGCCCTTCAATTCGGGCAAGTGGACCTGGACACCTGGCACCTTCGAGAGTTGAGGGAAGTGATTGCCGTAGGCCTGAGCGTGATCCAGCGACTCGAAGGCGATGAAGACGCCGCACAGGCAACCCTCGCGGGTGCCCTGACGCAGTCTCCGCATTCGCTGCGCGTGCGACGCCACCTTCTCGATGTTCTCGTCCGGCAGGGCCGGGAGTCGGAGGCCGTGCAATTGGCCGGCGAACTGCCCCTGGACGCCGAGCAGCGCGAGCCCTTCGAGCACGCCGTTCGCGGCGCGTGCCGAGCCGCCCTGCAGCAGTGGACCCCTGCGCTCGGGCATCTTCAATCGGCGTATGTTGCCGGCTGCCGAGATACGATCTGCCTGCGCTGGCTTGCGGTGACGCTGCTGTCGAACGGCCAATTCGAAGCCGTCCGGCCGGTTCTGGCGGAATGGGCCGAACTCGAGCCCGGAAGCGCGGAACTACGCAGCTTCCTCGCGGCGCTCGACTCGCATGCCGCGCCTGCCGAGCCGGCGGAAACCGACCGCACCGTTCGGTTCGATTTGCCCAGCGAGGCGATTGCGATTGGTCCGACCCCGAGGGCGGATTCGGCAATTGCGAATCCCGACACTCGCCCTCGTCAATAGTTGGCGGAAAGCCTGTTCCGGTGCGTAGTTTCCCGTGGGATCGGCTTCCAGCCTGTCGGCGGAAGACGCAAAGCGGATTTACGTCGGGAATGCGGCTTCATGTGGCGGATGTAATCCTCCCCCGGAAGGGGCGCTTCCGCGCGGGATCCTGGGTCGAGGGAGCACATTCCGGTCGCAAGACGCCCTGTTTGGCGCGAACACGGTTCACTGTGCTTGACAGCTTTGCCGATGTTTACTACCAAAGTCGGCACGGGCAGTGCGTTTGCCGGACTATCGGATCGCTGTCCTTACCGACGAACTCCCCACCGGAGTGACCGGGTTGCCTTGGAGCGAAGGAGAATGCCATGGGCATGTGCATCGAATTGGAACAAACGGGTGTAGAGAATCCGTGGGCGTCGGCGTCCGCGGCAGACATGCGAGCGACGGCCGTCGTCGGAACGCCGCGGTGCCAGGACGACGACGACCTCGACGACTTCGACGACGACGATTTCGACGATGAGTTCGACGACGATTTCGAGGACGAATTCGAGGAAGACTTCGACGACGACGACTTCGATGACGATGATGACGACGACGATTTCGACGACGACGAGGACGACGACCTCGATGAAGACGACGATTGAACAAGCGACAACCAATCTTTCCTGACAGCGGAAGGCAGCGGCGCATGCAGCAGCTAGCAACGCACATCGACCAGGCGGTCGACGTGGTCAAAAACCATTGGTCGGGTGAACCCCGGGTGGGCATTATCCTGGGCACCGGCCTCGGCGGCGTGGCCCAGCAGATCGAGACGGAGGCCACGCTCGAATACGGGGCCATTCCCCATTTTCCCACGTCGACGGCCGTCAGCCATGCGGGCCAACTCGTGTGCGGCAACCTGGAGGGCGTGCCCGTGTTGGCCATGGAGGGCCGGTTTCACGCGTACGAGGGCTACTCGTACGGGCAGATCACCTTCCCGGTGCGTGTCATGCGGGCAATGGGGGCCGATTTGCTGATCGTGTCGAACGCGTGCGGAGGCATCAATCCGCAGTTCGAGCGCGGCGATATCATGGTCATCGAGGACCATATCAACCTGATGAACGGCAACCCGCTCATCGGCGTGAACGACGACAGCCTCGGCCCCCGGTTCCCCGACATGTCGGAACCGTACGACCATACGCTCATCGATCGGGCGATGGAAATCGCCCGGCGCAACAACTTCGCGGCACACAAGGGCGTGTACGTGGCCGTAACCGGCCCGAACCTGGAGACCCGGGCCGAGTATCGCTTCTTACGCGTGATCGGGGCCGATGTGGTGGGCATGTCGACCGTGCCCGAGGTGCTGGCCGCGCGCCACGGTGGCATGCGCTGCCTCGGGCTGTCGATTGTCACCGACATGTGCCTGCCCGACGCTCTGGCGCCGGTCGACGTGCAAGAGATCCTCGCCATTGCCGCCGAGGCCGAACCCAAGCTTCGGGCGATTGTGCTGGGAATTGTCGCCGCCGAGCGCGAAGGGTAGGTCTCCCGCGCGCCGCCTCCGTGGGATACGCTTCCGGCGTGGCGTCCTTGTGGCAGCCGCGCGGTCGGGCCGTTGGAGTTCACGCTCTAGCGTGTGAACATGGCAAGAGCCAGCGTCAGCGCGCGCTAAAGCGTGAACTCCAACGATTTGTTCGCGCTTTGCAGGCTCGAAGTTCGCCCCTGCCGTGCGGGTTGCACAATTGGGGCCGCCATGGTCTATTGTTCGTTTTGCTACCGCATCCCTACCGTCGTCTGTCACTGCCATGTTCCAACGTGTGGAGAACTCGGTTTCCTTTCCCCGGCTCGAAGAGGACATTCTCGCTTTCTGGCAGAAGCAGGAGATTTACGAGAAGTCGCTGGCAGTGCGGCAGAAGGCCGCCCCGTTCGTCTTCTACGAAGGCCCGCCGACGGCGAACGGTCTCCCCCACCCGGGGCACTGCCTGACGCGCGCCATCAAAGACCTGTTCCCCCGCTATAAGACGATGCGGGGCTACCTCTGCGAACGCAAGGGCGGCTGGGACACCCACGGATTGCCCGTGGAGGTCGAGGTATGCAAAGACCTTGGCATCCATAGCAAGGAGGAAATCGAGCAGTTCGGCGTCGAGCCGTTCATCCACCGCTGCATGGACAGCGTGTTCCGCTACACTCGCGAGTGGGAGCAGCTTACCGATCGGCTCGGCTTCTGGATTCACCTCGACGAGGCCTACGTTACCTACCACCGCAGCTATGTGGAAAGCGTCTGGTGGGCGTTGAAAACACTATTCGACCGCGGGTTGTTGTACCAGGGGCACAAGATCGTTTGGTGGTGGGCCCAGGGCGGCACGGCCCTTTCGAGCGGCGAGGTGGGCCAGGGCTATCGGCAGGTGGCCGACCCCAGTGTCTACGTCCGATTTCCCCTGGTCGATCCACCCGAGGAAACTCTCGCCGACACCGACCTGCTCGTCTGGACCACCACGCCGTGGACCCTGCCGAGCAACCAGTTCGCGGCGGTGCATCCGGGACTTGACTACGCCGTTTGCCGCGTCGAGGGCGAGCCGCGCCGCGTGCTGCTGGCCGCCGCCCTGGTCGACGAGGTGGCCGCCAAGGCGAAACGCGAACTGACGATCGAAGCTACTTTGCCGGGCAAAACACTGCTGGGGCTGCGCTACGAACCGCCGTTTCCCTTCTACTACCAGCGCGAGGGGCAGCGCCAGGCAGCGCTCCGGCAGGGCGGCAAGCAGCACGTCGCTTGGCGCGTGGTGGCGGCCGAGTTCGTTACGATTGAATCGGGCACCGGCGTGGTGCATCAGGCGCCGGCGTTCGGCGAGGTGGACTACGACGTGCTGTTGGCCGAGCAGGCCCGCTTCGCCGAAGGCGAGGGCCCGAAACTGCTCTGCTCGGTAGCGTCCGACGGCACGTTCACCGACGAAACGCCCGACTATGCCGGCCGGTGGGTCAAGGAGGCCGACAAGGACCTGTGCCGCGAGCTGCGCGCCCGCGGCGCGCTGTTCCACCAGGAGCAGTACCTGCACGAGTACCCGTTCTGCTGGCGGGCGGAGGAGGACCCGCTCATCCAGTATCCTCGGCGGAGTTGGTTCATTCGCACGACGGCTCTGCGCGAGCAAATGCTGGCCAACAATGTCCGAATCAACTGGCTGCCGGAGCATATCCGCGAGGGCCGGTTCGGCAACTTTCTGGAATCGAACGTCGATTGGGCCCTTTCCCGCGAACGCTATTGGGGCACGCCGCTGCCCATCTGGGTATGCGAGGAGACCGGCTACATGGAGGCGGTGGCCGGCTACGACGAGTTGCTGGGCAAGCCGGGCGTTGCGGGAACCGAGGTTTGGGAGCAGGCGCAGCGGGCGAACCCGAGCCTGTCGGACGACCTGAAGGTCCACAAACCGTACATCGACGCCGTCACGTACGATTCGCCCAAGAGGGCCGGCGCCCGAATGCGCCGCGTGAGCGAGGTGATCGACTGCTGGTTCGACTCCGGCGCGATGCCTTTCGCCCAGTGGGGCTATCCCGGCGCGCCCGGCTCCCGGGAGCGGTTCGCCGCGCAGTTCCCGGCCGACTTCATCAGCGAGGCGCTCGACCAGACCCGCGGCTGGTTCTACAGCCTGCTGGCCATCAGCACCCTGCTGTTCGGCGAGGAGACCGAGAAGGACGATCGCTGGGGAACCCGGCCGGTCGACTACCCGCACCCGTATCGCAACTGCATCGTGCTGGGGCTCATGCTGGGCGAGGACGGGGGCAAGATGTCGAAAAGCAAGCGGAATTACCGCGAACCCCGCGAGATTTTCGACAAGTACGGCGCCGACGCGCTGCGATGGTACTTCTTCGCCAACCAGCCGCCGTGGACCTCCATCCGGTACAGCGAGCAGGCCATTCGCGATACCATCCCCGAGTTCCTTCTGACATTGTGGAACTGCTACAGTTTCTTCGTGATTTACGCGAACATCGACGGCTTCGACCCGGCCGCCGAGATCGGCGGTTCCGCGGGCCAACTGACCCCCGAGGTGCTGGCGCGCGGCAAGATGTTCCGCTTGGTGCACGAACGGGGCGAACTCGACCGATGGATCGTCAGCGAACTGAACCGGACCGCCCGCGAGGTGGTCCGGCGCATGGACGCCTACGACAATTACGGAGCCTGCTCGCAGTTGAGCGCTTTCGTCGACGCCCTGTCGAACTGGTACGTTCGCCGCAGCCGGGACCGATTCTGGAGTTCCGGACCGTCGGCCGACAAGAGCGACGCGTACTGGACGCTTTACGAATGCCTGCTGACCGTGGCCAAGCTGGCAGCCCCCTTCGTTCCGTTCCTCACCGAGGCGATGTGGCAAAACCTTGCCCGCACCGCCTTTGGCGATCGGGCGGTCGAAAGTGTCCACCTGTGCGACTATCCCACCGGCGAAGAACAAGCCATCGACGAGGCCCTGTCCGAACACATGGCCCTCGCCCGGGAAATCTCATCGCTGGGCCGCAGTGCCCGGATGGCTGCGAAGCTCAAGGTGCGTCAGCCGCTCGGGCGCGTCGAAGTGGTGCTGGCCAATCCGAAGCATCGGCCGTGGCTGGAGCAGCATCGGGCCCTGATCTGCGACGAGCTGAACGTCAAGGAGGTCGAGGTTACCGAACACGCCGAGCAATACATCACGTACACCGTCCTGCCCGATCTGAAGCGGCTCGGCCCGCGGCTGGGCAAACGCCTGCCGGCTGTGAAGAAGGCCCTGGCCGAGGCCGACGGCGCCGCCCTGCTGGCTGAGATGGATACCCAAGGGCATGTAACCCTTTCGCTTGCCGACGGGCCGGTGCAACTCGACTCGGACGACATCCAGGTGCGATTGCAGGCGAAAGAGGGCTGGACCGCCGCCCAGGGCAAACGGTGCGTCGTCGTGCTGTCCACCGAACTGACACCAGACCTCGTCGCCGAAGGGCTCGCCCGCGAAGTGGTCCGCACCATCCAGGACCGGCGCAAAGAAATGAAGCTGGACTACACCGATCGGATTCGGGTGGGGCTGGTCGCCGGCACCGCCGAACCGGCCGCCGCCATCGAACAGTTTGCCGACTACATTCGCGGGGAGACGCTTGCCACCGAACTGCATTCGGAGCCCCTGCCCGGCGTGGAACCGGTCGAAGCCAAAGTTGCCGGCGAAATCGTCGAATTGTACGTCGAGAAGCAGCCGTAGCGTGCATGTTGGGCTGTACGCCCGTGCCTGTTGGAGTTCACGCTTTAGCGTGCCTGGAAAACGCTTCGAGCACTCCGCACGCTAAAGCGTGAACTCCAACGTGCGCGGGCGAACCCTGCAACGGCCACACACCGGACTCCAGAGGCTCTTATGTCGAGTATCGAACCGCTCCCTATCGCCGTGCTGATCTCGGGCGGGGGCACGACGCTGCGCAATCTGATCGAAAGGGTTCACGCAGGCACGCTGCCGGTGGACATACGACTGGTCGTTTCGAGCGCCCCGGGCGCCCGCGGCGTGGAATACGCCGCCCAGGCGGGCATTCCCGCTGAGGTGACCGAACGCCGCATTTTCCCCGATCAGGGCAGCTTCAGCCGCGCCATCTTCGACCGGTGCCGCGAGGCCGGGGTCCAGGTGGTGGCGATGGGCGGGTTCCTTAAGAGGCTGACCATTCCCGACGACTATGCCAACCGCGTGACGAACATCCATCCCGCGCTCATCCCCGCATTCTGCGGAAAGGGCATGTATGGCCATCGCGTGCATGAGGCGGCGCTCGAGTACGGGGTTAAGCTGAGCGGCTGTACGGTCCACTTTGCCGACAACGAGTACGACCACGGCCCGGTCATCCTCCAGAAAGCCGTGCCCGTGCTCGACGACGACACGCCCGATACCCTCGCCGCCCGCGTGTTCGAGGCCGAATGCGAAGCCTACCCCGAGGCCCTCCGCCTCCTGGCCGAAGGCCGCGTTTCCGTCGAGGGCCGCCGCGTGCGGGTTCGGAAGGAATAGGATGTGGCATTCCGATGTCGGCCGGACTATAATGATAAGGGACTCGAGTGGTGCAACCCATGAAGACACTTGCCCAGGTGCAGCGGGATTTGGCTACCGGCCAGTTCGCGTTCAGCCACCACGCCTTCGACGTGCCGTCGAGAGGAACATTTCCGATCGTGAAATACGCGAGGCAGGCACGCATGCCGAGATTGTCGAAGAGTATCCGGACGACAAGTATTCTCCAAGTGCACTGATTCTTGGGTTCACCGCCGCTGGTTCTCCCCTTCACATTCAGGTCTCTCTGGCAGAGCACAAGTTGACCAAGATCATCACGATCTATCGGCCCGAACCCGAGCAGTGGTTCGAGTTCCGAGACAGGAGGTAATTATGTTTCAGTGCCATGTGTGTGGCGGAAGCCATGCAAGACGCGAGGTCGTCAGCGAAGTGTTCACCGTGGACGGGCGGCGGGTACTGGTTGAGCACATTCCGGCGGAGGTATGCCAGCGCTGTGGCGAACCGACATTCTCACGTGAAACGACCGAGGAAGTCCGGCAACTGATCCACGGCGACCGACCGCCCGAAAAAACCGTGCCCTTGGATGTCTTCTCGCTGGCCTGAACACTCTCCCGCCTTTCTGACTCCCGGTCAACGTTTGCGAGACGGCGGAACCTTGGTTGTCGCGCATGGCGCGGCGACAGGGTCCCTCGTTGCCCCAGTTCAAGACATTCGGGAGCGTCTTGTCGATCGGACCCTCCGGTGCGCTGCGGTTCAGGCGACTAGCACACTGACGGCAACTACCACGCAATCACCCCCCTCCATCAGGCCATCCCTCGAAGGTGGCATTTCAAGGGTTCCGACGGCGGCTAACGCTGGCTATTGGCAGTTAGCGTGCAGATTACTTGACATGTTCTGAAAGGACCTGCTTGCATTCTTTCACGCCTTGGTCCATAATTGGGGTTGAGCCAGAAGAACCTTGCAATTGTTCCGGCCGAAAAGCGTTCC
The DNA here is from genome assembly GCA_964414315.1 of uncultured Planctomycetaceae bacterium. Lineage (GTDB taxonomy): Bacteria > Planctomycetota > Planctomycetia > Pirellulales > Thermoguttaceae > PWXP01. The sequence continues at coordinate 8,840 of CAYPWB010000114.1, forward strand.
CCATGTCCGTAATGCTCGCCGAGCAACGCCGCGCGCAACTGCTTGAATTGGTCCGCCAGAGGCGATTCGCCTCGCTGCCCGACCTGGTCAAGGCGCTCGACGTGTCGGAATCGACCGTCCGACGCGATTTGGAGGCCCTGGAAGAGCAGGGGGTGGCCCAGAAGATCCATGGCGGGGCCCTGTACTGCGGGACGAGCCCGAAGCTCCCCCATTTCGAGTCGAGGCAACCCGCCGAATGGGCGGAAAAGCAGGCGGTGGCACGCAAGGCGGTCGAGTTCATCGACGATGGGGATACCGTCCTCCTCGACGGCGGCAGCACCACCTACGAGGTAGCACGGCTGCTCGTGGGCCGGCCCCTGCACGTGGTGACCAACTCGCTGCCGGTGGCCAACTTGTTCGCCGCCGATACGAACAGTGACCTAGTGTTGATAGGTGGAAATATCTGTCCGCGAAGCGGAGTCGCCCAGGGTCCGTATGCCGACCGGATGCTCGCGGCGCTGAGGGTCCGCCGAACGATCCTCAGTGTGGCCGGCGTCAGCGACGAGGGGTTTTTCAACAACAACCTGCTGCTGATCGAGACGGAGCGGGCCATGATGCGGGCCGCCGACGAGGTGACCATCGTGGCCGATCACTCGAAGTTCGGCCGTCAAAGCCTCGGGCATTTGTGTTCGCTGGGCGAAGTGAACCGGGTCGTCGCCGACGACGGTTTGCCTGAGGGATGGCGAGGGAAGCTTTGCGAGGCGGGGGTCGAGTTGATGCTGGCTCCCGTTGCGAAAGAGAGTCCGGCGGAGAAAAGGGGTCAGGAGCCTTTTGTGCAAAGCAGCCGAAGGGCCGTTCCGGCAGAAGACTCCTGACCCCTTTTCCTCGCCTGCGTAACCGATATCTGCACAACAACGGAGCGTCATGAGCACAGCAGCCCCTATCGAACGCCGGCACGTCGAGCAGATGGTCCGCGAGATTATCTTGCGGCAGTTCGGGCGCGCCGCCGCCTACCAACCCGACGTGGTGGTAAGCGTTTCCGCGCGCCACGTGCACCTGACCGACGAGCACGTCGAAACCCTGTTCGGCAAAGGGCACACGCTTACGGTGATGAAGGACCTGTATCAGGACGGCTACTACGCGGCCGAGGAAACGGTCATGGTCGTCGGACCGCGGCGGCGCATGCTCCCGTCGGTGCGCATCCTGGGGCCGACGCGTCCGGAAAGCCAGGTGGAACTGGCCTTTACCGACGGCATTTCGCTGGGCATCGACCTGCCGGTGCGGCCCAGCGGGAAGATCGACGGCACGCCCGGCTGCGTGCTGGTGGGCCCCAAGGGCGTGGTCGAGCTGAAGCAGGGGGTCATTCGCGCCGAGCGGCACGCCCACATGGGCCCAGCCGACGCCGAGTTTTATCAGGTGAAGGACAAGGACCGCATGTCGCTGCGAGTCCACTCCCGTTGTACCACCACGTTTGAGGACCTTCTGGTGCGCGTGGGCGAGGGCATCAAGCTCGAAGTCCACCTCGACACCGACGAGGGCAACGCGTGCGACCTCGACCACGCCGCGGGCGTGGAATTGATCAAGTAACCAGCGGCAACCATTCAACCTTCGATTCTTTTTCACACGGAGAAACCTACCATGGCAAAAGCGATGGAAGCGTTAGGCATGATTGAGACCAGGGGCTTCATTACCCTGGTCGAGGCGACCGACGCGATGCTCAAGGCGGCCAACGTCGAGTTCGTCGGCTGGGACAAGGTCGGCAGCGGCCTGGTCAGTGCGTTCGTCACGGGCGACGTGGCGGCGGTGAAGGCGGCGACCGACGCGGGCGCGAATGCCGGCGGCCGGATCGGCGAAATCCTCAGCGTGCAGGTCATTCCTCGCCCCCATGAGGATATCGACGTCGTCCTGCCCGCCGGCGCGAAGACCAAACGCGGCGGCGCCGCGAAGTAGCTCGGCGCGATCCGAATCCCAATCATTCATCACACACAACTGAAGGGTTTTACAGCGATGCAAGACGCCATTGGACTGCTGGAAACGAAGGGGCTGGTCGCGCTGGTCGAGGCCACCGACGCGATGGCCAAGGCCGCGAACGTTCAAATTGCGAAACGCGTGCAAATTGGCGGCGGCCTGGTCACGACCGTGGTGCGCGGCGACGTCGGCAGCGTGCGTGCGGCCGTCGAGGCCGGTGCGAACGCGGCCGCCCAGGTGGGCGAACTCGTGGGCAGCCACATCATCCCGCGGCCCGCCGACGGTGTGATCGAAGCCTACCTGTCGTAAACCGCCGGGCGACCGTGCCGCAGCGTAGCCGAAAAGGCCGGAGTGTCCGGCCGTGCCGGTGCACTGCCGCGCAAGGGCCGCCCGCCGGGCTCCAACCGTGGGGAGAAAGGAATCGATGAAAATCCTCGTAGCCAACCTCGGCTCGACGAGCTTCAAGTATCGGCTGCTCGACATGGCCGACGAACGCCAGCTTGCGCGCGGCGGCATCGAGCGGATCGGGTCGGCTGAAAGCCGCTGCACCGTCGAGGTGGGCGACGCCCGGCAGGAGCGGGTGCTGCACGTACCCGACCACGCCGAGGCGGTCCGCCAGTGCCTCGTCCAGCTTACCGACCCGGAGCACGGATGCCTCAAGGCGGCGTCGGAGGTGTCGGCCATCGGGTTCAAGGCGGTTCACGGCGGACGCCTCAGCGGGGTGCAACGGGTAACGCCCGACGTGTTGGCCGCTATGGAGGAAATGAACGCCGTGGCGCCGGCGCATAATCCGCCGTACATCGCCGCCATGCGCCAACTGAGCGAGCAGTTGCCGGAAATGCCACTGGTGGCCGCGTTCGAGACGCATTTTCACCAGACCGTTCCGCCGGCGAACCGCCATTTCGCCGTCCCGTACGAATGGGCCGACCAGCACAATATCCGCCGGTTCGGGTTCCACGGCGCGAGCCACCGGTACATCGCAACGCGGGCGGGCGAATTGCTCGGCAACGGCGACCTGCGCCTCATTTCGATGCACTTGGGCGGGTCCAGTTCGCTGTGCGCCATCCGCGGTGGCCGGAGCGTGGCCACCAGCATGACGTATAGTGCCCAGAGCGGGCTGCCGCAGAACAACCGCGCGGGCGATTTCGACCCGTTCGCCATCCCCGTGGCGATGCAGCGGACCGGCATGTCGCTCGCGGAAGTGCTCGACACACTGGCCAACCGCAGCGGCCTGCTGGGCCTGAGCGGCCTCAGCGGCGACGTCCGCGACCTGGCCGAGGCGGCCGAACACGGCAATGACCGAGCCCGGCTGGCGCTCGAAGTGTACGTGGCCGAAATCCGGCGTTACCTGGGCTCCTACCTGGTGGAACTGGGCGGTGCCGAGGCCCTCGTGTTTACCGGCGGTATCGGCGAGAACCGCGCCGGCATCCGTGCCGCGGTTTGCCGAAACCTTGAGGAACTGGGAATCGTGCTCGATCCGGAACTGAACGAAAAGGCGCACGGCGAGGCCAAAATCCACGCCGCGGAAAGCCGCGTGCAGGTTTGGATCCTGCCCACCAATGAAGAGTTGATCGTCGCACGACTGGCCAAGCAGTTGCTGGAGGGCTGAACCATGCTCCTTGCCAAAGTGACCGGCTCGCTCGTTTCGACCCAAAAGGTCGATTCCATGACGGGCCACCGACTCGTGCTGGTCGAACCGTGCCGGGTCGATCGGGAGACGGGTCGCCTGGCCGGCTCCGGCCGGTCGCTGGTGGCCGTCGATACGGTCGGCGCGGGCGAAGGCGAGTGCGTGCTGCTCACCCAGGGCTCCAGCGCCCGGCTGACCCCCGGCACCAAGAACCTGCCGGTCGACACGGTCATCGTCGGCATCATCGACTCGGTGCACGTCGAGCACACTTGCGTTTACGAGAAAACAGACTGACCTCGATAAGAGCCGTTTATCATGCAAATCGACGAAACTCTGGTTCGCAATGTCGTGGAGCAGGTGGTTGCCCGCTTGAATACGAACGGGCAGGCGACCGCGCCGGCGCCGGTCACCCATGTTGGCCCCCTGGGCGGTGGATACCAGGGCCGTTTCGGGCAATTCACATGCGTGAATGAGGCCGTGGCGGCCGCCGGCGAGGCCTTCGAACGCCTGTCGGAGCGCACGCTGGCCGATCGGAAACGCATGCTCGGCCACGTCCGGCGAATCTGCCGCGAGCAGTACGTCGAGCTAGGCACCATGGAAATGGAAGAGACCAAGATCGGCCGCCTCGAACACAAACTCGAAAAGCAGCAGGGCGTGGCCGAGACGCTCGGCGTTGAGTTCCTCCGCAGCGAGGTCTTCAGCGGCGACCACGGGCTGGCCGTCATCGAGCGGGCGCCGTTTGGGGTGATCGGGGTCATTACGCCGGTCACCCACTCGCTGCCCACGCTCACCTGCAACGCCATCCAGATGATTGCCGCGGGCAACACGCTGGTGGTGAACCCGCATCCGGGCGGGCGTCGCGTGGCTGCCGAGGGCGTGCGGCGGTACAACGAGGCGATTTACCGCGATTGCGGCATCGACAACCTGATTTGCGTGCTCACCGAGCCCACCCTGGAAACGGCCAACCAACTGTTCCAGCATGCCGACATCGCCCTGCTGAGCGTTACCGGAGGTCCCGGCGTGGCGAAGGCAGCCATGCAGCAGGCGAAGCGTGCCATGGTAGCCGGCCCCGGGAACCCGCCGGTGGTGGTCGACGAAACGGCCGATCTCGACCGGGCCGCGCGGTCGATCATTCGCGGTGCGGCGTACGACAACAACCTGCTGTGTATCGCCGAAAAGCAGGTGTTTGTGGTCGACGGCGTATTCGACGCGATGATGGCCGCCATGGAACGTGCCGGCGCGGTCCGGCTCAACGCCGCCGAGGTGGAAAAGCTCACCCGCGCCGCCATTGCGCCCCCGAGCGAAGAGACCCACGGCCACGCGGTAGCCAGGAAGGAGTTCATCGGGCGCGATGCCGCAGAGCTTGCCCGGGCTGCCGGGAAGAACATCCCCGCGAAAACCGAACTCGTGTTCGGTGAAACCGATGAAGCGAACCTGTTCGTGCCGGCCGAGCAGATGATGCCGTTCCTGCCGTTCGTCCGCGCCCGCGACGTCGACCACGCCATCGATATGGCCGTCCGCAGCGAACACGGCTTCCGGCATACAGCCGTCATTCACTCGCACGACGTGACCCACATGACCCGCATGGGCAAGCGAATGGACACCACCCTGTTCGTGAAGAACGGCGCGAGTCTTGCCGGGTTGGGCAACGGCGGCGAGGGGTACGGTTCATATTCGATCGCCGGACTTACCGGCGAAGGCGTGACGACGCCGTACACCTACACCCGCGAGCGACGCTGCACCATGGTCGATAGCTTGCGCATCCTCGGGAAATAGCGAATGTACTTCGGACACGTCGTCGGACAAGCCACCGCCACGGTCAAGCATCGCTCCATGCAGGGTGCGAAGCTGCTGTTGGTAATGGCGCTGAAGGCCGACGGCTCACCCGAGGGCGACCCTGTGCTGGCCGTCGACACGCTCGGCGCCGGGTGGGGTGACACTGTGATGATTACCAGCGACGGTATCGGAACCCGCGATATTCTGGGCGACAAGGCCTCGCCGGTCCGATGGTCGGTTTTGGGAATTGTAGACGCATGAGCCAGACAACGGTCGATATCGAACGCATCGTTTGCGAGGTGCTCGCCGACCTCGGCGTTGCGCCGGCCGCTGCCATGCCCGACAGTGCGGCCGAACGACCGGCTCCCTCGGCTGTCCGCAAAGCCGCCACGCCCGCCGACGCCCTCGTGCTGAGCGATCGCGTGGTCACATTGGCGAAACTGGAAGGCCGGCCCTCGGGCGTGCGGCGGTTGGTGGTTCCCGAGGGCGCCGTGGTAACGCCGGCCGTGCGTGACGAAGTGCGGCGCCGCGGCATGACGTTGCAGTACGCCGCCGCGCGGCGGCAGGCGCTCGACGGCGCGCGCAGGTTGGCCGTGTGGAACGTGTCGAACCGATACGACTCCGCACCGCTGATGGCCGTGCTCGAGCGGGACGGAGTGCGGGTCGATCTGGAGTCGGCTACCTGCCTGATTGCGACGACCGACGCGCTGGCCGCCGAACTTCGGCGTGGCGATACGGTCGGGCTGATCCTCACCCGCCGGCCGGCCGTGGCCCTGTGCCTGGCGAACCGGCATGCGGGCGTGCGCGGCGTGATGGGGCTCGACGCCCCGCAAACAGCCGCCGACCTGGCCGCGGTGGGCGGAAACCTGTTGGCCGTCGATTGGGCGGCGCGCACGCTGTTTCAAATGAAACAGATGATTACCGAACTGCTCCGTGGCGCGCCCCGTGCCTGCCCGGACGAATTGAAAGAACGATTGGCGTAACGACTGATGCGCATCGGCAAGGTCATAGGAACCGTCACGCTGAACACCCGGCATCCGAGCCTCCACGGGGCCAGCTTCAAGCTGGCCGTGCCGCAGTCGTGGGACAACCTGCGCGATCAAACGGACGAGTGGCAGGAGGAAGTCGTGGTGTTCGACGAGTTGGGCGCCGGGCTGGGATGCACGATCGCGCTAAGCGAAGGGCGCGAGGCGGCCATGCCCTTTTATCCCGACGTAAAGCCGGTCGACGCCTACAACGCCGCCATCCTCGATACCCTGACGTACAAACCAATCGCACGAGAGACCGGGTGAAAACGGGACAGGTCCGATTTGTGCGAAGCACCCTTCGG
>CAYPWB010000115.1:0-15341 GCA_964414315.1 uncultured Planctomycetaceae bacterium
GAACGCTGCGGATTGACACCGAGATCTTTTCCCGGCCGGGATCGAGCACGACGCGCTCCACTCTCGTCGGCAGGAGACGACCGGCAGCACTGCCATCCGACAGGCGCCTCGCCGCCGAAGCCGCTTCCGTCCCGCTTCGTCCCTCGCCGTCCCGACAATCAACGTTGCGCAATACATCGAGCACGTACTGCTCGATCTCGAACGCCGGCACCGATACACCGCGGCACGGCGGTCGCCCACCGGCATGGGAACGGCAACGGTAGTAGCGGTATCGGACGTTTCCGCGGACCGAGATACTCGGACTCATCACGCGGTCGCATCGACCACAGAACAGCAGCCCCCGTAGCGGCCACGCGACTTTGGCGGCATCGCGGCCGGGCTCTCGGGTTTGGCGGGCGGCAATCTCTGCCTGGGCCTGGTCGAACACCTCCATGTCTACGACGGCTGGATGGACTCCCGGACGGACCGCGTCGCCATCGCGGATCAAGCCGGCGTAGACGGGATTGGCCAGTGTTGCCAAGACCTGGCGCGGCGTCCAACGGCCGCCGGCTTTCGTTCGCCAGCGTCGGCTGTTGGCGATCGCCGCGATCTCGGTCGGGGTCTTGCCCTCGGCAGCCCACCCAAACATCTTTCCAACGCAGCGTGCTTCGCGCGGCGCTAAGACGAGCTGCTTCGTGGCTGGGTCCGTCCGGTAACCATACGGCACAACACCGGCGACGCGCCGACCTTGGCCTTTGAGCGCAGCGCGGGCGTCGGCGAACCGCTCCCGCGTCATCTCCCGCTCGAACTCGGCGAACGACGCCAGGATGTTCAGCGCGAAGGTGTGCTCGGCCGCTAGGCCCAATTCCGGAGACGTAACGATCGAGACCGGAACGCCCCGGTCACGTAGCCGTTGAAGAAGCTCGGTGCACTCGCCAATTCGGCGCGAGAGCCGATCGAGCCGGTGGACGACCACTCGGTCCACCCGGCCCGCCTCGATGTCACAAAGAAGCCGGTTCAACGCGGGGCGGTCGAGTCCTTCGCTGCTCTCGCCCTTGTCATCATATCGGCGTCCGTTACAGACCCAGCCTTCGCTGAACTTCGCTCGGATGAACTGAAAGCAGGCCGCGAATTGGGCGTCGCAGGAAGAAAAGGCACCGCGGGCCTCTCGGGACTGCCGAGTGTAGATGCCGCACCAGCAATATCGGGAATCGCTTTCGGACATGCGGTCGGGCGACTTGGGTGGCCGTTACTCGACGTCGGCTCAGATCAGCTCTTCGTATTCACGAAGTCGGCTGACCGTCTCCGGCAGACGTAGGTTTGCCAACGCGCCAAGGTACTCGTCCACCGTCTTGGGAGGATTCTTGAGGCTTGCCCGATGGCGCTTGGCCGCCGCGCAGACAACGGCCGGGGCGAGGTCGATCAGGTGAGTAATGAACTCGTCCGGATGTTGTGCCTCAATGCCGAACTTGCCGAGGCATTCCGATGGGAAGTCGTCGAGGTTGAAAGTGACGATCACCGAGGCCGATCCACGGATTGCCGCCGCAAGGACGTGACGATCATCGGGATCGGGCAGCGTGAGTCCTTCGATAAGGTCTTCGTACCCGGTGACGAGGCAGTCGCTGACGTGGGCGTTCATCAGATCGCGGGTGCGCTCGAGCTGCTCCCGCCGCAAGTCAGGCCGATCTTCGAGCACACTGCTGATCCATTCATCGTGGATCTGGTCGGACCAACGGGCACGAAACAAGTCCGTCAGCGCCAAATGCATGAGCAGGTCCCGCAGCGGGGCGGGATAGAGCGTGCATGCATCGTAGAGTGCCGTGAAACTCGCCATCGTCAGTAGCCCATGTTAAGTTCCTGGGCTTGAGCGGCGAGTTCATCCAACGCTTCAAGTCGCTTGCGATCCATCTCGCGCTTATAAGCCATGAGATCGCTGAACAGTACGCGGCGATGCGTGCCGACCTTGCGGTATGGAATCGCATCCTCTTCGAGTTGCTTGACGAGGAATGGCCGAGACACGCCCAGGAGGTCTGCCGCCTGCTGGGTGGTTAACTCGGCATGGATCGGAATCAGGGTCACGGCGTTCCCCTCGGCCATTGCCGAGAGAAGATCGACCAAGAGACGCACGGCCGCCGCGGGCAATTCGACGGCTTCGTTGGTGCCCTCAATCCGAACGTGCAGGTTACGGTTCAAGAACGGCGCAAGGCGCCGGCTGGACGTCTTCGCCAGCCGGGCGTCGTCAACCGTCGGAGTGACGGGTTCGGGCATGGTGACTGCGGACATAATTCATCTCCTTCGTTGCCTCTACAACGAAGTATATCGTCCAAACGCAATAAACGCAACAAGCGAAACCAACGAAATGTGTACGTCACCATTGCCGTGCTGGTTCGCAGCATGGCGCAAGTCGTTTTTCATCAGTGGCTTACGCACAATACCCCTCCGTGAGGGGCTGCTCGTCACTGGGACTTTTCGTTGCCGGAACAACCCTTCGTGCGAAGGGGTCGTGGAAACCGCCCGGCGTGGCCCGCCGCCGGTTCCCGCACGGGCCACGAGAGTCACCCTGCCGCTAACCAAAATGCGGCCCTCGCGCAGAGACTTCGAGAGTCTGAGGGGAGACGCCCGGGGTGCGGGAGCGACTGCCCGTTGTGGAGCGGGACGCGCCTCTGCGGCCCGCGAACCGAGAGCGCGGTCGGGTGCCCGCGTCGCTCCGAAAGCCTTTTCCCACAACGCCTTAACGCAAAACGCCGAGAGGGCTGGCTCTCGGCGTCGTCCGCTAAAAAAGCGGGTACTCAGGTTCGGAGTTTTTGAAGAAGCTCCCCGACTAGGACTCGAACCTAGGACTTAGCGGTTAACAGCCGCTCGCTCTACCAACTGAGCTATCGGGGAAGGTGAAAACGGGGCGGGGAGTTTGGTGCCACGCTCCGAAACATGAATAATGAAGTCTAGCCGCGCCGCGGGCGAGAATCAAGGGGGGAGCATGCGGGAAATCCGGTATCCGGAGGGTCGCTCCGATTCTGCCAACAGGAGGCCAAAATTGCCGGCGCGGGCCGGCCCACTGTGGAGCGGCAAAACGGTTGGGGAGAGCGCTATTCGCGTCGACTACGCAAACGCCTCAAGCACTTCAGGGGGGGCAGGGCCATAAGAATGGGGCTCCATGGTGCAGGTGGCGCGGCCTTGCGTGAGGCCGCGCATGGCGTTGGAGTAACCGAACAAGCTGGCCAGGGGGGCGTGGGCCTCGATGATCGTCGTGTCGCCGCGGACGTGCGTTCGCTGGATTTGGGCCCGGCGCTGCTGCAAATCGCTGACGATTTCGCCCACACTCTCCTCCGGGGTGGTTACCTCCAGCCGCATGACGGGTTCGAGGAGGACGATGCCCGCCTCGCGCAGAGCCTTTTCGAAGGCGTCGGCAGCGGCGAACCGGAAGGCGAGTTCGTTCGATTCGGTTTCATGCACGCGCCCGCCGATGATGGCGATGCGCATTTTCATGAGCGGGAAGCCGAGCGAGCCGCCCCCTTCGCCGCGCTCCTGGAGCACTTCGAGGGCCGCCTGGAGCATTTCGGGCGGGAGGGTTAAGCCGCCGGCGACCGTCACGACCGGCTGAGCACATTCGGCCGCAGGCTCCATGCGAATGGACAGCTCGGCCGTGTGTGGTTGCCCGGCGATCATCCGGTGATGGCAAGCACCGGTCGCTTCCACGGATTTGGCGATGGTTTCGCGATAGCTGACGCGCGGGTTGTGGACCTTCACGTTCAGGTTGAAGTCGCGAAGCAGCCGGTGCTTGATGACCTCCAGGTGCAACTCGCCCATGCCGCTGATGAGGGTTTGCCCGGTCTCTTCGCTTTCACTGGCACGGAAGGTGGGGTCCTGCCGTTTGAGCATTTCGAGCACGCCGGCCAGCTTTTTGCGTTCCGTGGCCGACTCGGGCTCGATGGCCATCGAGATGACCGTTTCGGGGAAGCAAATGGTTTCGAGCAGGATCGGGTGCTTCGGGTCGCACAGCGTATCGCCCGTGATGGAGTGGCGCAGCCCGATGACACCGACAATGTCGCCGGGAAACGACTCGGTTACCTGCTCACGACGGTCGGCCAACAATCGCCAGAGTTGCGGGACGTTCTCCTTCTTGTCCTTGCCCGGGTTGAGCACCCGGCTGTTCGCCTTCAGCACACCGGAATAAACTCGCACGTAGTGCATATCGCCGTGCTTGTCGGCAACGATTTTGAACAGCAGTCCGCAGAACGGTTCCTTCGGGTCGGGCTTTCGGGCGATTTTTTTGCCGTCTTCGGGTTTCTTAGGGCCGACCTCGCGTCCTTCGACGGGCGGCATGTCGAGTGGGCTCGGCAGGTAGTTGCGCACCGCGTCGAGCAACGGCTGAATGCCGATCTTATCGAGCGCCGAGCCGCACAGGACCGGCACCGTCATGTCGTGCAGCGCGGCGTCGCGCAGCACACGGTGGATCAATTCCGCCGAAATGGGTTCCTCGGCCAGCAGCCGTTCGGTCAGTTCATCGCTGAATAGCGAGAGTCGATCGAGAAGATGAGCGCGCCACATTTGGGCGTCGTCGACGGCCTCGGGCGGGATTTCCTGAACCACGATCTCCTTCCCTTCCGATTCGGGCGGGAAGCAGCGGAGTTTCATATCGATCAGGTCGACGATGCCTCGGAAGGGATCCTTGAAGTGCGGCGGACCGCTACCCAGTGGGATGTTGATCGGCAGCGGTTTGGCGCCGAGCCGTTTTTCGATTTCGTCGAGCGTGGCGAAGAAGTCGGCCCCCTCGCGGTCCATCTTGTTGATGAACGCCACGCGCGGCACGTGGTAGTGGTCGGCCTGGCGCCACACGGTTTCGCTTTGGGCCTCGACGCCCTCGCGGGCGCTGAAGACGACCACGGCCCCGTCGAGCACGCGGAGGCTGCGTTCGACCTCGGCGGTGAAGTCGACGTGGCCGGGCGTGTCGATCAGATTGATCGTTACGTCGTTCCAGGGGAAGGTGACCGCGGCCGAATAGATGGTGATGCCGCGCTGCTGCTCCTCGGGGTCGAAGTCGGTTTCGGTGGTGCCCTTGTCCACCTCGCCCATCCGATGCTTGAAGCCGCAATAGAAGAGCATGCGCTCGGTGACGGTCGTCTTGCCGGCGTCGATGTGGGCGACGACGCCGATATTGCGCAGCTTGGTCAGGTCGGCGGGCATGCAGCTTACCAGGCGAAGTGTGCGAACGCTTTGTTCGCCTCGGCCATGCGGTGAACGTTTTCGCGCCGGGTCATTGCGGTTCCTTCACGTTTGTAGGCGGCGAGGAGTTCCGCGGCCAGCTTCTCGTGGCTGGGCTTGCCCTTCTTTTCGCGCACCGCCATGAGGACCCAGCGGATGGCCAGCGACTGCTGACGGTTCTTCTTGACCTGCATGGGCACCTGATAGGAAGCCCCGCCGACGCGCTTCGAGCGGACCTCGATGTTCGGCTTCACGTTTTCCATGGCCTGCGTGAAGACTTCGATCGGCTCGACGTCGGAAATGCGTTTGCCGATCACGTCGAGCGCGTCGTAGAACACCCGCAGCGCGGTGCTTTTCTTGCCGTCCCACATGAGACAGTTGACGAACTTGCTGGCCAGGATGGAGCCGTACTTCGGGTCCGGCGCAAGTTGTTTTTTGCTGGCGGTAATTCGACCCATGGGATAATTCGCAGTGGAGACTTCGGAAAATCGGTGATTGTTTGGTACGTTCCGGGTTTTGCCGGTCGGCGACCACCGCCGGCGCGACGCATTCAGGAACTACGTTTGGCTCCGTAACGGCTGCGCGACTGTTTGCGGCCGTCGACCCCAAGCGTATCGAGCGATCCGCGAATGACCTGGTACCGCACGCCCGGCAGGTCGCGCACCCGGCCGCCCCGCACCAGCACAATCGAGTGCTCCTGCAGGCTGTGGCCTTCGCCGGGAATGTACACGGTCACTTCCTTGCCGTTGGAGAGCCGCACGCGGCTGATCTTGCGCAGCGCGGAGTTCGGTTTCTTGGGGGTCATGGTCTTCACTTGAAGACAAACCCCTCGCTTCTGGGGGCACCGTTCCAGTACCGGCGATTTGCTGAACTTTCGCGGCTTCTTCCGCCGGCGGCGGATCAGTTGGTTGATCGTTGGCATAGGGACCGTGCCTGGGGGCTCCAGTTTAGTGATATTGGTTGGAAACCTATAATTATCGTCTTGTCCGACCGCTTGTCAACAGGGGGCAACCCGGTCATCCGCACCGTCCGAGAACAACGAGCCCATTGGGGCACCGCCCTGGTCGACTCGCGATCAGGAAATTGGCCTACGTCGCCTCAGCGTCTCCATCGGAGTTCTCATCTTCGCCTTCCGCGGGGGGCTCAGGCCCCTCGGTGCCGCTGAACAGTGCATCGAGCGGCTCGGGGGAGGGTTCGCCGTCGCCCGAACCATCGCCGCCAACGCCTTGGCCTCCCTCGGTCTCCTGCGGAGCCGTAGCCGGCCCATCCAGCAAGGGGAAGTGCCGTGAGAGGACGCTCTCCTTCTCGGCAGCCAGCGCGTCGAGGGCCTCCGGGCGAATTCGGACCTCGGAATCCTGGTAGGTGTGGAATCCCGTACCCGCGGGCACAAGGTGCCCGAGGATTACGTTCTCCTTCAAGCCGACCAGATTATCGACCTTGCCGGCCAGGGCGGCCTCGGTCAGTACCTTGGTCGTTTCCTGGAAACTGGCGGCCGAGATGAAACTGCTGCTCTGGACCGACGCCTTGGTAATCCCCAGCAACTGCGTGCTGGCGCTGGCCGGTTTCGGACGAACGCCCTTGGCAGGCGTGCCGCCCAGCGCCTCAATCTGCGAGTTCGTCGCTTCGAGGGTCTCCTTCGGGACGATGGCGCCTTCGGCGAACTCGCTGTCGCAGGGCTCGGAAATCTTCACACAACGGCTCAACTGCTCGTTGGCCTGCCGGAATTCGAACTTGTCCATTACGGCGCCGGGTAGCAGGTCGGTGTCGCCGATGTTCTCGACGCGCACCTTGCGGAGCATTTGGGCGACGATGATTTCGATATGCTTGTCGTTGATCTCGACGCGTTGGGAACGGTACACATTCTGGATTTCGCGCACCAGGTACTGCTGCACCGCCTCCTCGCCGGAGATACGCAGGATGTCGTGCGGTACGAGCGGGCCGTCGACCAACGCCTCGCCCGCCCGAACGAAGTCGCCCGCGTGAACCCGCAGGTACTTGCCGTGCGAAACGAGGTGCTCGCGTTCGATTCCCGTTTCGCTACGGACGATGATCGTCCGCTTGCCGCGCCGCTTCTCGCCAAGCAGCTCGACGGTGCCGTCGATTTCGGCGATGACGGCGGGGTCCTTGGGTTTCCGGGCTTCGAAGATTTCGGTGACCCGGGGCAAACCGCCGGTAATGTCCTGCGTACCGGCCGACTCACGGGGCGTCTTAGCCAACAGGGTGCCGGCCGAAACCATCTTCCCTTCCTGGACTTCCAGGTTTGCCTTTTCGGGCAAGTAGTAGAAGTCGAGGATTTTGCCTTCCTGGTCTTCAATGATGACTTGCGGGTGCAGGTCGCCTTTGTGCTCCGTAATGAGCATGCGGACCAGGCCGCTGGGGTCCTTTTCCATCCGCATGGTTTCGCCTTCGACGATGTCTTCGAAGCGAACCTTTCCGGCCACCTCCGCCAGGATGGGGACGGCGTGCGGGTCCCATTGGCAAAGGATCGCCCCGGCCTCGACCTGCTCATTTTCCTCGACGAGCAATTGAGCGCCCGCGGGGATTTCGTATTCTTCGAGTTCGCGGCCTTTGGGGTCCAAGAGCAGGATTTCGCCGTTACGGGTGAGTACGACGTTCTGGCCGGCGTCGTTGCGTACGACTTTCAGCCGGGTGAATTTCACCTTCCCGGGGCGCTTCGAGCGGATTTCGCTTTCTTCGACGGCGCGGGCGGCCGTTCCACCGATGTGGAACGTACGCATGGTCAACTGCGTGCCCGGTTCGCCGATCGACTGCGCCCCGATGATTCCGACGGCCAGTCCTTCTTCGACCAGGCCGCCGCTGGAGAGGTCCATACCGTAGCAGAGCGAGCAAATGCCCAGCGGCGCGTCGCAGGTAAGCGGACTGCGGACCTGGATCTTTTCGAGCCCCATCTCTTCGATGCGGCGGCCCACGTCGCCGGTGATCAACTCGTTTTCACGGACGAGAACTTCATCGGTGATCGGGTTGACGATGTTGGCCCGGCTCACGCGTCCGCGGATCGATTCGGCCAAGCTCACTTCGACCTTTTCGCCGCGGTAGATGACGCCCTTGGTAATTCCCTGCGTCGTGCCGCAATCGTGCATGGTCACGACGACGTTCTGTGCCACGTCGGCCAGTTTTCGGGTAAGGTAGCCGGAGTCGGCCGTCTTCAGGGCCGTATCGGCCAGACCTTTTCGAGCCCCGTGGGTCGAGCTGAAGTACTCCAGCACGCTCAAACCCTCGCGGAAGTTTGCCTTAATCGGGGTTTCGATGATCTTGCCCGACGGCTTCGCCATGAGCCCTCGCATGCCGGCAAGCTGGCGGATTTGCTCGACGCCGCCGCGGGCTCCCGACTGCGCCATGAGGAAGATCGGATTGACGTAGCCCGGAAAACGACGGTCGTTCTGCAATTCCTCCATCATTTCCGCGGTAATTTGGGTCCGCGCATGGGTCCAGGCATCGAGTACCTGGTTGTACCGCTCGCCCTCGGTAATGATGCCGCGCTGGTACAGCTTCATGATCTTCAGCACGGCCTTTTCGGCGGCGCCGATGATGCGGGTCTTGGTCGAAGGCGTAATCAGGTCGTCGGTGGCGAAGCTCAGCCCGCTCAGAGTGCTCTCGTGGAACCCAAACTGGTTCATGTCGTCCAGCAAGTCGATCGTGCGGCGGCGGCCGAGCAGTTCGTAGCAGTCGGAAATGACGTTGGCCAAGTCTGAGCCCCGCAACGGCAGATTGTAGTAGGGCATGCCTTCGGGAAGGATGGCGTTAAAGAGCACGCGCCCCACGGTTGTGTTCACCAGGTTCCCGGTGCGGTCCTCATCCTGCCCCTTGACCTTGCGCGTAAGGGGCAGCTTCACGCGAATGGTCGCGTGCGTATCGACGGCACGGAGCGAATAGGCCAACTGCACCTCGTCGGACGAGGCGAACACCATGCCGTCGCCTTTCCGGTCAAGCAGGTTCGATGTGATGTAGTAGCAGCCCATGATCACATCCTGCGACGGGCTGATGATGGGCTTCCCGTTGGCCGGGCTGAAGATGTTGTTCGTCGACATCAGCAGGGTGTGCGCCTCGACCTGGGCCTCAATCGACAGGGGCAGGTGGACGGCCATCTGGTCGCCGTCGAAGTCGGCATTGAAACCCTTGCACACCAGCGGATGCAGCTTGATCGCGTTTCCTTCGACCAGGGTGGGTTCGAACGCTTGAATACCCATGCGGTGCAGCGTCGGAGCCCGGTTCAGCAGCACGGGGTGGTTCTGGATTACCTCTTCGAGGATATCCCAAACCTCGTCGTCCTTGCGCTCGAGCATTTTCTTGGCCGACTTGATCGTATCGGCGTGCCCCAATTCCTTCAGCCGCCGGATGATGAACGGCTGGTACAGTTCCAGCGCAATCTTCTTCGGCAGCCCGCACTGATGCAGACGAAGCGCCGGGCCGACCACAATCACGCTTCGGGCCGAGTAATCGACACGTTTGCCGAGCAGGTTTTCGCGGAAGCGGCCCTGCTTGCCCTTGATCATGTCGGTGAGCGACTTCAAGGGGCGGTTGCTGGACCCGAGCACCGGTCGCTTGCAGCGGTTGTTGTCGAAAAGGGCGTCGACCGACTGCTGGAGCATCCGCTTCTCGTTCCGGATGATCACCTCCGGCGCGTTCAGGTCGACGAGCTTCTTCAGGCGGTTGTTCCGGTTGATGATGCGGCGGTACAGGTCGTTCAAATCGCTCGTGGCGAAATTGCCCGAATCCAGCAGTACCAAGGGGCGGAGATCCGGCGGAATGACCGGAATCACGTCGAGCACCATCCACTCCGGCCGGTTGTCGCTATCGCGAATTGCCTCGACGATCTTCAGTCGGTTGATCAGGTCTTTCTTCTTCTGCTTCGAACCGGTCTCGGCCAACTCTTTGCGAAGGTCCTGCGAGAGCTGGACCAGGTCGAGTTCGGTGAGCAGTCGGCGGATGGCATCGGCGCCCATGTCGGCTTCGAAGGCGACGTCGGGGTAATCCTTGCGTGCCTGGCGGTACTCTTCCTCCGTAAGGAGCTGCTGCGGCTTCAGGGCCGTGTCGCC
The DNA here is from genome assembly GCA_964414315.1 of uncultured Planctomycetaceae bacterium. Lineage (GTDB taxonomy): Bacteria > Planctomycetota > Planctomycetia > Pirellulales > Thermoguttaceae > PWXP01. The sequence continues at coordinate 10,239 of CAYPWB010000115.1, forward strand.
CGGATTGATGACGACGTAATCCTGAAAGTAAATCACCTTTTCCAGGCTGGTGGTCTTCATGGCCAGCAGGGCGCCCAGTCGGCTGGGCATGGCCTTGAAGAACCAGATGTGGACCACCGGTGCGGCAAGCTCGATGTGGCCCATCCGCTTGCGCCGCACCCGGCTGTGGGTGATCTTCACGCCGCAACGGTCGCAGATCATCCCCTTGTACTTCATGCCGCGATACTTGCCGCACGAGCACTCCCAGTCCTTCTCCGGGCCGAAAATGCGTTCGCAGAAGAGGCCGTCCTTTTCCGGGCGGTAGGTCCGGTAGTTGATCGTTTCCGGCTTTTTGACCTCGCCGAACGACCAGCTTCGAATGTCGTGCGGGCGGGCAAGCGAGATCTTGACCGAGGCGTAATCGTTGATCCGATCGTAAGTGGCTTCACCGATACTCACGGCGGAAACTCCTTGGGGAGTGGGGTCCTGGTTTGGAAGTCGGGAGGGATCCGTTTCCTTCGTGCCGCGCGCGTGTTCCGCTGCGGCCCTGGGCCGGTGGAATCGGTCCTCCGGGTGCCTGATTCACACGCGCCTCCCCGCCGCCCGCACCCGGGAGCAGGCGGGGGCGTTCTACAACCTCGCCTTCTCAAGCTGCATGTTCAAAGCCAGACCGCGGATTTCGTTGGTGAGCACGTCGAAACTGGCGGGCGTTCCGGCCTCGAGCGTGTTTTCGCCCTTGACCATGGCCTCGTAGATCTTCGTGCGGCCTTCGACGTCGTCGCTCTTGACGGTGAGCAATTCCTGAAGGATGTATGCGGCGCCGTAGGCTTCCAGCGCCCACACTTCCATTTCGCCGAACCGCTGCCCGCCGAACCGGGCCTTGCCGCCCAGCGGCTGCTGCGTAATGAGCGAATAGGGGCCCGTGCTGCGGGCGTGAACCTTGTCGTCGACCAGGTGGTGCAGCTTGAGCATGTAAATCTGTCCGACGGTCGACAGTTGCTCGAACGGCTCGCCGGTGCGTCCGTCGTAAAGCTGGGCCTTTCCGGAGACGGGCAGGCCGGCCTCCTCGAGCGCCTTCTGGATGTCTTCCTCGCTGGCGCCGTCGAAGACGGGCGTGATGGCCTGGAACCCCAAGCCGGCGGCGGCCCAGCCGAGGTGCGTCTCCAGAATCTGCCCGACGTTCATACGGCTGGGCACGCCGAGCGGGTTGAGGAGGATTTGCACGGGCGTTCCGTCGGCCAGATACGGCATTTCCTCTTTCGGCAAAATCTTCGCGATCACACCCTTGTTGCCGTGGCGTCCGGCCATCTTGTCGCCGACGGAAATCACCCGCTTCGCGGCAATGTACACCTTCACCATCTGCAAAACGCCGCTGCGCAGCTCGTCGCCCCGCTTCATTGCGTTGAGCCGGCGCTCCTTCGCGTCGATGGCCATTTCGACGCTCGGCCAGACGGCCTGGTAGATATTCTCGGCTTCTTCGCGGCGCTGCGGGCTGCGGATGTCGAGATTGTCGAGTTTGAATTGATGGGCCTGCTCCGCCACGTACCGGTGCTCCTGGCCCTCGACCAGCGGATTGCCGTCCTCGTCCTTCAGCTTCCGGTCCAGCACGTTTTCCAGTTGGGCCACAAGTTCGCCGAAGGCCATGGCGATGTGCACGTTGCCCTCGTTCTCGGCCTCCTTCAGGCTGGCCTCGAACGCCTTGCGCTCCTCTTCCGAAAGGCTCATACGGCGGGAGAACTTCTGGGTGTGGATCACGATCCCCTCGACGCCCGAAGGCACCTCGAGCGAATCGTTCTTCACGTCCTCGCCGGCGCGCCCGAAAATGGCATGCAGCAGTTTCTCCTCGGGCGTCAGTTCCGTTTTCGACTTCGGCGAAACCTTGCCGACCAGAACATCGCCGGGGCGAACGTAAGTACCCACGCGTATGATGCCCGACTCGTCGAGATTCCGCAGCATCCGCTCGCCCACGTTGGGAATATCGCGTGTGAACTCTTCGCGGCCGAGCTTGGTTTCGCGGATTTCGATGTCGAACTCTTCAATATGGATCGACGTGTAGGTGTCCTTCTCGACCAGTTCCTCGCTGAGGATGATGGCGTCCTCGAAGTTGAAGCCGTCCCAGGCCATGAAGGCCACGAGCACGTTGCGCCCCAGCGCCAGTTCGCCCGCGTACGTCGCCGCGCCGTCGGCGATGACCTGCCCCTTCTCGACCTTGTCGCCGGGCCGGACGATCGGCTTTTGGTTCTGGCAGGTTCGTTCGTTGAGGCCGACGAACTTGCGCATGGGGTAAATGTCGGCGCCGACTTCAATGCGTTCGGCGTCGACATAGGTGACCGTTCCCTTGCGCCGGGCGCGGACAATCATGCTGGAGTTGCGAGCGGCGTCTTTTTCGAGGCCGGTGGACACCAGCGGCGGTTCGGTAACGAGCAGGGGCACCGCCTGGCGCTGCATGTTGGCGCCCATCAGCGCGCGGTTGGCGTCGTCGTGTTCGAGGAACGGGATGAGGCCGGCGGAAACCCCGACCATTTGGCACGCGGCGATGTCGATGTACTGCACCCGGTCGACCGGCACCATGGAGACGTCGCCGCGGTAGCGCGCGATAAGCCGCTCGCCCACCAGCGCGCCGTCTTCCATTGGGGCATCGGCCGGAGCCAGGACGGCCTCGTGCTCCTGGTCGGCGCGGAGCCATTCCACTTCGTCGGTCAGCTTGCCGTTGATCACCTTCTGGTACGGCGCCACGAGGAACCCGTAACCGTCCACCCCGGAGTAAATGGCCAGGCTGGAGATGAGGCCGATATTGGTTCCTTCCGGGGTTTCGATGGGGCAAATGCGGCCGTAGTGCGAAATGTGCACGTCGCGCACTTCGAACCCCGCCCGCTTCCGGTTCAGCCCGCCCGGCCCCAACGCGCTGAGGCGCCGTTCGTGGGTGAGCATCGACAGCGGGTTGGTCTGGTCCACCACCTGGGAAAGCTCGCCGCGTCCGAAGAAGTATTCGATGGCGGCCGAGATGCTCTTGGGGTTGACCAGGCTTCGGGGCGTCATGTCCTCGACGTCTTTCAGGCTCATGCGCTCCTGCACCGTGCGCCGCAGTTTCAGGAATCCCTTGCGCAATTCGTCGCAGGCCAACTCGTCGATGGTCCGCAGGCGCCGATTGCCCAGGTGGTCGATGTCGTCGATGAACGCCTCGGGATCGCCGTCGCGCAGCCGCAACAGGTACTTGATCGAGGCAATGAGGTCTTCCGCTCGGAGGGTCATTTCATCCTCCGGCACGTCGGTTCCCAATTTCCGGTTGATGCGGAAGCGGCCGACGCGCCCGAGGCGGTAGCGGTTCGTGTCGTAGAACTTCTCCTGGAACAGCGCTTTGGCCTTTTCCAACTGGGGCGGGTTGCCCGGCCGCAACCGCTGATAGATGCGCAGCAGGGCCTCCTCGTGGCTTCCGGTGCCGTCCTCGGCCAGCGCGTTCAGCAGCAAGGGGTTCTTCGGCGCCTCGATGACCTCGACTTCGTTGATGCCGGAGGTGCAGATCAATTCCGCCAGGTTCTTCGTGATCTTGTGCCCGCACTCGACGATGATTTCGCCGGCCCGTTCGCTTTCGGTCGGGTAGACGATGTCGCCGACGGCCAGTTTCCCCTCGATCTTCGCGGCGCTGCGGCCGTCGACGATTTGCTCCTGTCGCGCTTCGTAAAAGGTTCGCAACAGGTCCGCGCTTTCGCCGAACTTCGGGTCCATCGCCCGGAGCAGCGTCATTACCGAAAACTTGCCGCTCTGGTCGATGCGAACGACGAGGGTCTCTTTTCGGGTAACGTTCAGTTCGATCCAGCTTCCCCGCTCGGGGATGACGCGGCAACTGTGCAGCCTGCGCTCGCTGGTCCCTTCGGCTTCCAGGACGAAGTCGACTCCCGGCGAACGGTGAAGCTGCGAGACGACCACGCGCTCGGCGCCGTTGATGATGAACTCGCCGCCGCCGAGCATGATGGGCATGTCGCCAAGGTACACTTCCTCCTCGACGGGCTCTTCCTTATTCAGCCGAAGCCAAACCCGCAACGGCCGGCCGTAGGTCAGGCGAAGCTGCCGGCACTCGTCCGGCTCGTACCGCGGCTTTCCCAACTCGTACTTGACGTACTCGAGTTGGAGCGTCTTGTCGTAGCTTTCGACGGGAAAGATTTCGCGCAAGACGCCCTCGATCCCTTGATCCTTCCGCCCGTCCATCGGCGTCTCGTACTGCAAGAACGCCTCGTAGCTTCGGGTTTGGATGTCGGTCAGATCGGGAACTGCGTACAACGGCCGAAGGCTGCCGAAATGTCGCACCTCCTTCGGTTGTTGTCGTCGTTGGGCCGGAATTGCCATCGAGGGTCTAACTCCTCCGATGCGAAGGGAAGGGAATCTCGACCGCCAAGACGGGCAGCGTAGCCGCCCTTTCACGGTCGAGATCGGAAAACCTGGACGATTGGGAAACGTTTGCAGGCGCAGGACGGCGTTCCGCGCGCACCGCGAACCGCCCTCGCCGAGGGCCGGCTTCGACCGACGAAGCCCACCTCAGATTGCGGACAGAATGGAACGCCAAACTCGTCTTTCCTGCTGGCTGGAACCCGATGCTGCGCGGGCAACTGCCCGCGCGCAACCTTTACGCCGCCGGTTGCGGCCCGCCGTAAGCCGCCGCAACCCTGGCCGGGAACGCCTAGCCCGCCGGCTTGATCGCAACCGTGGCGCCGGCTTCTTCCAACTTGGTCTTCAGCGCCTCGGCATCCTCCTTCGAGATACCCTCTTTCACCTTCGAGGGAACGCCCTCGACCAGGTCCTTCGCCTCCTTAAGGCCAAGACCGGTCGCGGCGCGCACTTCCTTGATAACGCCGATCTTTTTCTCGCCGAACCCTTCAAGCACGACGTCGAACTCGGTCGGTTCCGCCGGTGCCGCCGCGCCGCCCTCGGCGCCCGGCATGGGCCCGGCCATCATCACGCCGCCGCCGGCCGCCGGCTCGATCCCGTGCACGTCCTTCAGGTAATCGCTCAGCTCCTTGGCCTGCTTGAGCGTCAACTCGACGATCTTCTCCCCCAGCTCTTTCGTCTGTTCGGAGTACTCCACTACGGTGTCTGTTGCCATCGTACTCTGGGTCCTTTCTCAACTTG
>CAYPWB010000116.1:0-15296 GCA_964414315.1 uncultured Planctomycetaceae bacterium
AAGTCCCCGGGCGGTATCGGCAGCATAAGACCCGCGTCAGAGAGCCAGGCACCCTTCGGTCGCAACGACCACCGTCGCAGAAAAACGCCTCTGCGTCGAACGGTGGAAGGACTATCCGTTCCTCCCGCCGCTCGGAGGGCGTTTTCGCTTCTAAGTGCTTGTCTCCCAAGGCCTTAAGTCGCCCCCGGGCCGCGCTGCGCACGCGGCAAGTCGAACACCGCGCGAACGGTAGTGTTCGACTTCTCTAAACCATTGCCCCGCAAGGGGTTACGTGCACTTTGGTCGCGCGCAGCCCTCTCTCCCCCCAAATTGGCAAAAATGATGTAAGTATTTGCGCCGCAAGGGCTTACGTCGACATTTCGCGAAGACGAACACTCGGCCAACCCCCAGGGGCGGCCGACAACTCGGCGAGTGTTCGCAAATTGCACGGCGACCGCTGCATCACGCCCGCTGACGGGCCAGCCGGCGGCGGTCGGTCTCGCGGAGGACGATCTTGCGCAGGCGGAGTTGGCTGGGCGTCACTTCGACCAACTCGTCCTCCTCGATGTATTCCAGCGCCACTTCGAGCGACAGCACGCGCGGTGGTTTCAACAGGATGTTGCGGTCGCTGCCGGCGGCGCGGATGTTCGTAAGCTTCTTCTCCTTGGTCGGGTTGACCGGCATGTCGGCCTTGCGGCTGTTCTCGCCGACGATCATCCCCTCGTACACCACGTCGCCGGGGCCGACGAACATTTCGGCCCGGTCTTGCAGCCCGTCCAGCCCGAACGCCACCGCCCGGCCCGACGCCATCGAAACGAGCACGCCATTGGCGCGGCTGGGCACGTCGCCCTCCATGGGACGGTAACACTCGAAGCGGTGATGCACGACCGCCGTGCCCTGGGTGGCGTTCAGTAGCCGGGTGCGCAGCCCGATGAGGCCCCGGGCGGGGATCGAGAAGGCGGCATAGGTGTACTCGTCGTGGCTGGTCATTTCGACCAGCCGACCGCGGCGGGCGCCGACCAACTCCATGACGGGGCCCAGTTTGTCGGGCGGGACCTCGACGATCAGGCTTTCGAACGGCTCTTCCGCAACGCCGTGGTTGCTGCGCACAATGACGCGGGGCTTGCCGATCGACAGTTCGAATCCTTCACGCCGCATCGTTTCGATAAGCACCGCCAGGTGCAGCACGCCGCGGCCGCTGACGACGAACGACTCCGAGCCCGCCAGCGGCTCGACCCGCAGCGCCATATTGCGTTCCAACTCGCGTTCGAGCCGCTCGGCCAGGTGGCGGGTGGTCACGTACTTGCCCTCGCGCCCGGCAAGCGGCGAGGTGTTGATGCCGAACACCATCTGGATGGTCGGCTCGTCGACTTCGACCCTGGGCAGGGCCCGGCGGAACTGCGGGTCGCTGATCGTATCGCCGATGGCCACGTTTTCCAGCCCGACCAGCGCGGCCACGTCGCCGGCGGTCGCCTCATCGACCTGCACGCGGCCCAGCTTGTCGAACAGGTGCACCTCGGCCACCTTGGCGGTCGACTCGCTGCCGCCGGCCTGCATCAGCGCGATCTGCTGTCCCTGTCGAATAACGCCCGAGTAGAGGCGTCCCACGGCAATGCGACCGACGTAGTCGGACCAGTCGAGCGTGGTGACGAGCATTTGCAGGGGGGCTTCGGGATCGATCTCGGGCCCGGGGATCACGTCGAGCATCAGGTCGAGCAGCGGCTGCAACGATTTGCCCGGCCGGTCGGGATCGGTCGTGGCATAGCCTTCGCGGCTGGTGGCGAAGATATGTGGAAAATCGCCCAGTACGTCCTCGGCGCCCAGGTCGAGCATCAGTTCGAGCGTCTGGTTCAGCACGACGTGCGGCTGCGCGTCGCGCCGGTCGATCTTGTTGACGACCACCAGCGGCTGCAAGCCGCACTCGAGGGCCTTGGCCAGCACGAACCGGGTTTGCGGCATGGGCCCCTCGGCGGCGTCGACCAGCACGAGGGCCCCGTCGGCCAGCCGGAGCACTCGCTCCACCTCGCCGCCGAAATCGGCGTGGCCGGGCGTGTCGATCAGGTTGATTTTCACGCCCCGGTAGTGGAGGGCAATGTTCTTCGACAGGATGGTAATTCCTCGCTCGCGCTCGAGATCGTTCGAGTCGAGGATGCAATCGCCCACCAGTTGGCTGGCGCGGAATTCGCCGCTCTGGCGGAGCAGGCAATCGACCAGCGTCGTCTTCCCGTGGTCGACGTGGGCGATGATGGCGATGTTGCGGATATCGGTGCGGCGCATAGGAACCGTCGGTGGAGGGGGCAAAACCCTTCATTATACCGCACCAGAGCGGGCCGCGACAGGGGCGGCGGCGGACCGAGCAGGCGGTGCGCACGCCCCAGTTGCTCCCGCTCCGCCCGGGGCGTCGCGGGCGCACGACGCGCTTTGTCCAGTATGCTACCGCCTCGGGCGATATTGTGTGCCACGGGCTGTGCCAGTGCCTGACGGGGGCGTGAAGTGTGTGCCACGGGCTGTGCCAGTGCCTGAGGCACGTGGAGCCCCTTTGTGTTGGACGACTCCGAAGGGTCCGACGGTCGGTTCCTTGACGGGCCGATGTCCACTCCCCCCTTGGCACTGGCCGAGCCAGTGGCACACTCGGGACGGTTACTCTTCCCTTGGCACTGGCCGAGCCAGTGGCACACTCGGGACGGCCACTCCCCGTTGGCACTGGCCGAGCCAGTGGCACACTCGGGATGTCCACTCCCCGTTGGCACTCCACCCACCTGGCACGAACCCAAGGTGCGTCGCACGGCCGAGCGGCGCTCCGTACTGCCGGTTGGCGTCGCCCGGCTGCTCTTCGCGCCTGAGCGATCACGTCCAAAGCTGCCGGTCGAGGACGCGATAGTTGATCGCCTCGTTGAGGTGCTGGGGCCGGATGTCGTCGCTCTGGTCGAGGTCGGCAATGGTGCGGGCGACGCGGAGGATCTTGTCGTGCGCGCGTGCGGAAAGGCCCATCTCGGCCATGGCGCCCTTCAAGAGGTTCATGCCCTCGCGGTCCAGCCGGCAGAACTGGCGAACCTGGCGGTGCGGCATGTCGGCATTGTGGCGTGTCGGGCAGCCTCGGAAACGCGCGGCCTGGTGCCGCCGCGCGCAGGCCACGTACTCTCGCATCTCGGCGCTCGACGTGCCCGGCGTCGTCGACGACAGCTCCTGGAACGCCACGGCCGGAGCCTCGATGTGGATGTCGATCCGGTCCAGCAGCGGCCCGCTGATGCGGCTCATGTACCGCTCGATGGCCGGGGGCGTGCAATGGCACTCGCGCCGCGGGTCGGTGCGGTAGCCGCAAGGGCACGGGTTCAGTGCCGCGATGAGCATGAAGTTCGCCGGAAACGTCGTGCTGTTCAACGCCCGCGAGATCGTCACCGTACCGTCTTCGAGCGGCTGGCGCAGCACTTCGAGCGTGGTTCGATTGAACTCGGGCAGTTCATCGAGGAACAAAACGCCGTTATGTGCCAGGCTGATTTCGCCGGGCGTGGGCACCGACCCGCCGCCAACCAGGCCGGCGTTCGAGATGGTATGGTGCGGCGAGCGGAACGGACGCACGGCCAGCAGGGGTTGCCCCGGCCGGAGCCGGCCCACGGCGCTGTAGATGCGCGTGGTTTCGATCGACTCGCCGGGTGTCAGGTCGGGCAGGATGGTGGGCACGCGCTTGGCCAGCATCGTCTTGCCGGAGCCGGGCGGGCCGACCATCAGCAAATTGTGCCCGCCGGCCCCAGCAACACACAACGCCCGCTTGGCCGTCTCCTGCCCTCGCACGTCGGCGAAGTCGACGTCGTACTGCCCCAACTCGCGGAACAGTTCCTCGACGCGCGACGGGACAGGCTCCAATTCGATGTCGCCGCACAAGAACCCGACGGCCTGCGCCAAACTACTGACGGCAAAGACGCTCGTGTTCTCCACAACGGCCGCCTCGCCGGCGCTGTCGGAGGGGACCAACAGGCCGGCCATGTGGTCCTGCTCGGCGGCGGCCATGGCCATCGAAAGAGCCCCCTTGGCGGGCCGCGTGCTGCCGTCGAGCGCCAGCTCGCCAATGACCACGTACTTCGCGAACCGGTCGGTTGAAATCTGCCCGCTGGCGGCCAACACGCCCAAGGCGATGGGCAAATCGAACGAGGCGGCGTCTTTGGGCAAATCGGCCGGGGCCAGGTTGATCACCACGCGGTTCTGCGGAAGCTGAAAGCCCGAGTTCACAATCGCCCGCTCGACCCGGTGCGTGCTTTCCTTGACGGCCGCCTCGGGCAGGCCGACCAGCACGGTTTTCGGCAACCCGGCGGGCGATACGTCCACCTCGACCTCGACCGGCAAGGCGTCGATGCCCAGGAGCGAAAAGGTTTGCAGTTTGGCGAGCATGGGTGAACTCCGCCCGTGAGGGAGACGGAATAAACGGCGAAGGACGGCATCACGCGGCGAGGCCGGGCGAGCGTGCCCTGCCTCACCTGCCACCAGATTGTGGCATATTCGCGCCGAGAAGACAAGACCCGCAACGCTACGGTTGAGAATGGGACGGGGAAAACGGCGCTACGCGCCGGGCTCGGCAGCCGTGAACACCTCGGCCGTCGCCACGGAGAAGCCGGGCAACAGGAGCGACGTGGCAGCATCTGCTGGCTTGAAACGGCCGTGAGTACGGTAGGCATCGCCGTCCAGCGCGAGCACTTCCACCGTCCGCTGCTCGGGATCGACAATCCAGTACTCGCTTATACCGGCTCGGGCGTAATCCTGCCGCTTATCGACCAGATCGCGGCGCCGGTTCGTTTCGCCTCCGCTGAGTACTTCCACGACCAAGTCAGCTCCGTCGGGCTGGCTGTCGAGGTCGCGCATTCTTTCCGGGCGCAGGAAGACGATGTCGGGCTCGCGGTATTTGTCCGACCAAAGACGCACCGGAAGCGGAGCGAACAATACTTGCCCCAAGCCGCGCGCGGAAACGAAGGCGTGCAATGCGTGATACAGGAATTGCACCATCAACTGGTGCGCGAGCGTCGGCATCGGCAGGACCTCCAGGCATCCGTTGTCGAACTCGATCAGCCGATTGGTGCCCAGCGCCAAGTACTCCTCGGCCGACCAACTCCCCTGCGGCGGAAACAGATAGGCGATTTCCCAAACCGGGTCGCCCGGCTTCGAAAGAAGTTCCGAGGGGAAAGACGGATATGCGGGATCGCTCATGACACTGGAGTTTGCTGGCGGTTCTTCGGCGCAAACGCAAGCCGAATTGAAACGCGGGTGGTTCCGGCCGTGCGGCGGCCGGAACCACCCCGAATAATCCGAAGCCGAAACTACCGGCAGCAGCAGCATTTCGGCCGGCAGCATGTTACTGTCTTCGGCACCATGCGGCACACACAAACCTGCACCTCGCGTTCCACTTCGTGCGGCACCATGACGGTGCAGGAGACGGTCTTCTCCTCCGGCTCGCAACGGTACGACGTGTACGTCAGGGTCCGGGTTCGAGTTTCCGGCACGCAAACGGTGTACTCGACCTCCTTGGTCTTCTCCTCATACTCCATGCGGCACACCCGGATCGTCTTGGTGCGGGTTTCCGGCTCGCACCGCGTGACGACGTACTCGTAGGGCTCCTCGACAACTTCCTGCTTCATCACCGTGACTTCGATCTCGTGCTCGACCGGGTTCGGCACCCAAACCTTGCACACCTGGGTGACTTCGCAGGTGCAGCACGTTTCGACACACGGCGTGCAGCAGCCCAATCGTTGGGCCCGGCGCGCCATCCGCCGCGCCCGGAGCGCCACCCGACGCACGACGGGCACCGTCACCTCGCGATCTTCCCAGTGCCCTTCGTCCTTGACGACGGTGCGGGTTTCCGTCACCGGCACGCTTCGGCACACGTGGCGAACGCCTTGCTTGGTCTCCTGGTGCGGCACCATCACCGTGTACTCGACTTCCTTCTCCTCCCAGACCGGCTTGGCAACGGTGTAAGTAACCGTCCTCGTCTTGGTCTGGGGCACCATTACCGTGTACTGCCGTTCGACTGTCTGTTCGACCGGTACGGACTTCATGACGGTAATGGTCCGCTCGCGCTGCTCGGGCCGATATTCGAGGCACTTGACGGTTTGCGTCTCGGTTACCCAGGTGGGCACCTGAATGACCCGCTCGACGCATTCCTGCACGGCCACCTGTTCGCATGGCGCACAGCATGTTCCGGCAGCCCAGGCGCTCGTCGAGAGCATCGTCGCCGCCGCCACCACCGCCACCCAAAACGTTGTCCGCATCATCGCTGCATCCTCCTTCAAAAAATGGGTTCCGCCAAACTCTCTGTTCCCGACGGCCGAGGTTCGCGGTCCCCGCACGGCTCGGCCCGCCGCGCGCCGGCAACACCACCGACGCGCCCCTAAGTATAGCGGCCCCATCTCGGGGAGCAAGACACCCGGCAGTTTCCAGAGGGCGGATAGTGCACGACGCAGGTTCACGTTGCGGTCGAAACGCTGTACGACCGTCATGCGGGATTATGGACTTATTTCCGAAGCCGCAACCGTGCCTTCGAGCGTATGTTCGCATGGTTTGGCAGCCCGGCCGCCTCGTGCGAGAGGCCCGCCTGCCGTTGGGCAACCGCCGGGCTCAGCGGAAGGATACCCTTTGGACATTGCCGGCGTGCACTCAGACCTGAAGGCGATTCACGGCAACCGGCAGGACCAAGCCGGACACCGCAAACCTCGCCCAACTATAGCTATCCATTGGCATTTCACCTCGGAGCAGGGATGCCGAAGGCCGGCCGAAAAGCCCGCGTTTGCGACACTTCCGTAAGCGTTCACTGGGCCGTGGCACGGGAGCCTTCTCCGCTGCGCGGCGGGGCTGGTGCTACCCCGCGAAAGAACTGCGACACTTCGTCAGCAACGCCAACCGAGGATGCCGAATTGCCGGCTCACAGGTACTCCGTCAGCAATTCGCGGCTGGGCCGGGGAATGACGACTTCGGAAACGAGCAGGCCGCGGCGGCGGACGTCGTCGGCCGCGGCCTGCACACCGGCTCGAACGTCGGCCACGCTGCCGGTCATCAGGCACAACCCCTTGCCGCCCAGCGCCATGGCCACGTGGATGCGGATGAGCGTAACGCGCGCGGCCTTCGCGGCGACATCGGCAGCGGAAAGGGCGCTGATGGCACTGAAGGTTTCAATGACGCCCAATGCGCCGGGGTCGCCCGGTCCGAGCACGACCGATTGCCCCAGCGCGGGGAACAGGCCCTCGTGGACGTTGGGAATGAGCATGTGGTCGATAATCGCCTCGCCGGCAGAGGCGAGCCCGGTTTGGACGGCCGCCTCCGCATCGCTCACGGAACCACCCAGCACGATCAGGTACTTGCCCGAACAGATGGTGCGCGCAATGAGCAGTTCAACCGAGGCCGCCTTGAGCATCTCGTCCTCGATCTGATAACCAATGCCGATGCTCGAAAGCTCGATAGCGCCGATGGATTTGGGAGTGGGCATGGCCGCTGGTTTCTCTTCGGTTGAGATGTAGTTCGTCGGGCAGGCTGTGCCTGCCGAAAGGGCGTCGCTCGCGACAACCGGCGGCCACAGTCTGCCCTACTTGATTTTCGGGACAGTCTCCCAGCAAACGGATTACTGACGCTCGATCCACACGACGCCGTCGGTTACTTGCGCAACGACGCCGTCGAGCGAGGCGTGGACCGGCGCCCCCAGGACGGGCTTGCCGTCTTTCACGGGCGAGCGGCCGACAACCTCGCCCACGCGCACCCGCTGCCCGGCGGCCACCACCGGCTCGCACGGCGCGCCGATGTGCTGCTTCAGTTTGACACCGACCCGGTCGGCCGGCAGGAGGCTGTCGACCAGTGGTCCGACGTTCCGGAACTGCGTGAGTCCCAACTTCTGCATCAGGCGAGCCATCGGGGCCTTGCGGTTTTCCAGGTGCAGTTCCGGCCGGCGCGGGTTGAACGGCGGGTCCTCCCAGCGGCGTCCTTCCTGGATCAGTCGGCGCTTGTTCTGGGTGCACACGTTCTTGGGGTCGAGGTCTTCCGGGCAGGAATAGAGGCTACACAGGTTGCATTCGCAGCAGTACGCCGTCCCGACGACGTTCGATTCGCCTACCAGATTGAATTCCAAACTCCGCATGGCCCGGTGGGGCTCGATCGGATGGCCCAAGAGCCACCGCGGGCACAGTTCGGTGCAGAAGCTGCATTGGTCGCACGCGCTGCGGCCGATGCGGACGATTTGCTGCCAGTCCTGCCGCCGGCGGCGCACGACGATGTGGTCGTCGGGCAGCACCACCACGCCGCCGGTGGTCTTGTCGACCAGCGCGTCGTGGTTCTCCTCGAGGAAGCCCATCATCACGCCGCCGACGATATAGTTGGCGTCGGGCACGGTGGGCCCGCCGGCCGCCTCGACACATTCGCGCAGCGTCACGCCCACGGGCACGCGCAGCGTGACCGGTTGGGCCACCGCCCCGGCAATCGAAAGGAACTTCTCCGTCACCGGCCGGGCGTTGGCCTGTGCGATATTCAACGCCGTCTCGACATTCATCACCACCGCGCCGACGGCCAACGGGATGCCGCCGGGTGGAATGACTCGGCCGAGCACGTCGTACACCAGGATGAACTCGTCGCCGGCCGGGTACGCGTCGCGCAACGGTGCCACGTCGATCGATTTGGGCAGCTTCTTGCGAAGCAGGTCGATCACTCGAACATACTTCTCTTTGATGCCGATCGAACCGCGCTCGGCGCCGACCAATTCCATGCCGGCGACGGTGCCCTCGACCACGCCTTCGACGTACTCGCGGAGCACTTCCTTGTCCTTGTGTAGCAGAGGCTCGCACTCGGCGGCGTTGATCAGCACGGCGTCGGCCTTGCCGGCGAACTTCACGTGCGTAGGGAAGCCCGCCCCGCCGGCTCCGACAACGCCCGCTTCCCGAACGGCTTCCAGGGCGACGCGTGGCATGCTTGGCTCAATTCCTGAGGAAGATGGATCGTGGATTGGGAAATTATAGCACGCGGGCACGGTTCCGGGCGACCGGGCCGTACGATCGAGGGGGGGAAGCAAAAACAGCCCCGGACTCGACGGCCGAGCACCCCCCCTGCACTTGGGGGAATGCTCAGCCCGAAGTCTGGAGCTGTTCGCGGAACCAAGCCTGACGGCGACCGCAATCGCCGCGGGGCGGCATGGTCTTGGCCGAGTGATTACCGCGCAGCGGCCATCAGAACCGGCCGGTGCCGTACCAGTGGTTGCTGCTGCTGGCGGCCATATCGTACCCGAACCGGCGATGGAATCGGACCATCATCCCGTAGTGCGGGGGCGACGTGCTCCAGATGCGCACCATGTTCAGCGCTCCGTCGACAATGTCCTGCCCCGGGCCGGGCGAGGCGATTTCGCCGCCCATCAGGCCGCCCGCATGGTGGCCGACGCCGTGGCTAGTCATCAGCACCGAGTTTCTCAGCGCGCCGGCCATTCGGGCTTCGCAGGGGGCGCCGTCGGCGCTTCGCAAGCGGGTACTCTCGCCGTGCCCCTTGCTGACACGAATGGCCCACGTCAGCGTTCGCCGAGTGAGGGTTTCCGGCTCCAGCAGCAGGAGTTCCTGTTCTCGCTCAACTTCACTGAACACCCTGTTGCCCGGCTTGGGCCCCAGGTACTTGTACGGCATCACACTGACCACCTTGCCGTAGTAGGGTTTACTCTTGTCGGTGAAGTCGTACACGACCACACCGGGCTTTTCACGCATCGGGCGGAAGTCGAGGAACTCGAACAGCCGACGCACCACGCCTTTGCGGCACGAGTATCGGGCGTCGGGCGTCTGACGCACGCACACGTAGCCGTGCAGCAGAGGCACCGAGGGCGACTTCGGCTGAAACTGCTCCTCGCCCGCGTCGATGGCAATCAGCAACATCTTCTGTTCTTGTTCGGCAATCTTCCGGGCTTCGAGATAGTCGTCGTGCCAATGGACGTCGGGAACGTCCTCACGGCGCCCATCAGCCAGCGCGAGCATGGCATGCACGCCCGACTTCGTCAGCAAACGCGACGGGATATTGTGCGTCAGCCGGCCGTAGCCGGAACCTTCGTGCTTCAGATTGAGAACGCCGACGCCCGTTGCCAAATGAAACTTCCGCATGCCGACATGGCTGAGCAACTGGTTCGATTCCTCCAATCGCAACCGGACGAGCACCAGGTCGCGCATCGCGTCGGCCAGTTCGAGGTCGGGTGCGAACCGCTCCTTGGCGTCGTCGACGGCAATGAACAGCAGTTTCTTCGCCGACTTCGCCTTGTTGTATGCGGTGGCGTAGTCGGTATGCCATTTCAGGCCGAAGGCGTCGGCAACGGTCTTCTCGCCGTTCCGCAGCGCGATGTCTTCCAGCACATGCACGACCTTGCCGGGCGTTCGGGCTTCTTCCAGAGTGAGGGTGGCCAGCACGTGGCCCATCTTTGGGCCTTCGTACTTCAGATTGATGACTGCGAGACCGGGCTGCCCCTTGAGCGCCCGAAACGCGCCGGACTCCAGGATCGGCGCCCCCTGGTCGCCCTGCTTCATGGTAGCGTCAAGTGGAAGGGCCACGGGCACATGCGATTCCAGTACCGAGGCTGCGGCCTCACCGGGCTCGTACTTGGCCGCCGGCGCGTGGAAGGAAACAACCAGCAGTCGTTTCGACTCCTGCGCCTCGAGGTATGCCGCTGCGTAATCCTGCCGCCAGGACAGATCGGCGGCGACCGCCGTGCCGGCCATGAGGAACAGAGCGATAGTGATCCAAAACTTCTGCATGCGTGTACTCCTTTCAACTCGGGTAGGTGTCGGGCAGTCGTCCTGCAGACTGCCGCATTCACAAAGCATTGGCACCTTGCCCGGGAAGCACCCACTGTGCAAACGGCGCAGCCTGCGGCGAATCGTGCGGTGTGAGGTTGCGCGGGCCGGCGGCGAAACTCGCGAGATTGCGAGTGACGGCAGGGCCGGGCCGCAAAGCATCTCGCGCGGTCGGCCGTTTAACTGGTGGGTGTCAGCGCCCGGTGGTGGTGGTGCCCTCTGCCGTCGCGGCAGGGGATGCCGGCGACGGCAGACCAATCCAGGCTAAGGTTGGTCAGGATAGGTAGGGTTGGCTGTAACGCCTGTAACGAGTTTGAGTAGAACAGAAGGAAACCGCCGCGTCAAGTAGCCACTTTGACCGATTCCGGAAGAAACACCGGCAACTGGGCACTTTGAAGGATGCAATACTGGCTCCCGAGAGGTACGGGCGTAGCTCTTGCGAGCCGATCAATTTTGTCAGTAGAGGGGCGGCGGGAGTCGCCCCGGATGCTGCGGCGCACAGCCTGAACATGGGAAGAGGCAGGCTGGAAGGCTGTCCCACGCCTGCCGGCAACGCGGCATCATTCCCGGCGGTCCGATACCTCCTCGAGGACATGCCCGGCGTAACGGACGAAGATGCCGCGCCAGTCGTCCAGGTACGACGTGAGAATCTGCCCGCCCAACCCTTCGTGGTCGCCGCAGCGTACCAGGGCGCCCGCCGCGAATAGTTCGATGTACGACTTCACGAACGTACGGGCATGCAACGACTCGGGTTTGCCCGTCGCGTCGACGTGGCCGCGCACTCCCTCGCGCTGAAGGAATCTCGCCAGGGCCGGGGCCGCCTCAGGGCTGCCGATGCGGCCCAACGCCGTGGTGATCGCGCGGATGTGGCTGAAGTGGTTCCCGCCCGCGCTGTAGTCGGGCGAAGCGGAACCGCGCGGGATCGGGTTGAAGCCGTTCCCGCCCGTCTCGCATTGATCCAGTTTCCTTACCAGCGGGCCGACCGCCCGCCGGTCGCCCGGAACGCCCAGCAGCCACATCACCCCCTCGACGTCCGGCACTTCAAGAAAAGCTTCCCAATCGTAGGCGACGCCTTTGCCGAGCGGGCGGTCGTCGAGCCAGTCGCACAGGTACTCGACCGCGGTCTTGTCGCCCAGGACACACAGCGCCTTGGCCTTCTCCAGCGTCGGTTCCGCGACGAAGGACGCCCGAAGGTAACGAACGCTTCGGTCGCCCGCCCGCAATAGCGTGGCAAGCTCAAGCTTGGTCGTCGGATTTGCTGCCGCGGCTTCAAGCTCTGCGTCGGTCGGATCGGGCGTATCGACGCATCGCAACCGCCGGTCCTCCGGCGAGATATTGCCGATTTCCGCAAGGTGGTCCTGGACGGACGTCAAGTCGACCTCGCGCAGCGAGGTGTCGGTGCGAACCGCCTCGGCCGCCACATGGCCGGCTGCATAGCCGAAGTTGATCAGATCAGCATTCATGCGCACCGAGGCCTGCACGTCGTGCGTTACCGAATGCGAACGGCCGGCGATCATGATGCCGTCGAGGCCCTTCGGCAGCATGGCCCGCAGCGGAAAAAACGTAGTGAAGCCCGGCTTGCCCGCCGCGCGCACCTCGTGCTTCGTCGGCGGCATCAGTCCGGCGTAAATGTAGTCGCTGTTGTGGTAACCGTGCGGGTCGTACGCCGACCACGAAACGCCGACCAGGTCGTGGTAGGTTCGCTCGACGATCTGGTCGAGCACGTTGATCACGTAATCGCCGCGGATCAGGCGTGTTTCACGAATGCCGACCATCGGGTAGTAATCCCAAACGTCCTGCTTGCCCGCCTTTCGGGAAAGCACGTGGTGGATGGTGGAACTGTGGACGTCGACATGGTCGATAGGCAGCACGTTGCCGTACAAACCGACCTCGCGGAACGAGGCCTCTTGGAGGCACAGGTCGCCGTCGTTGAGGTAGTGGTACTCGGCGCCGGCGGCGGCGCACACATCGCCGTCGCCCGTGGTGTCGATCGTGACGTGTCCCAATACGGCGCCGCGACCGGTGGGCGTCGCAACGACTACGCCCCGCACGCGGCGTCCTTCCTTCACGGCGCCGCAGGCGAAGGTGTTGTACCAGATGTCGACGTCGGCCTCGCGCGCCGCCTGGAAAGCTTGAGCCGCGCGCCAGCGGGTGGCCAGCGTATTATGCTGGTTGAAGCCGTGGCGATAGCCCATCCAGTAGCCGGGCGTTCCAAGTTCCCGGTTGCCACCGAGGAGCCCAAGCATTTCGATGATCAGCACTTTGGCTCCGCTGCTTGCCGCGGCCAGCGCGGCGGGCATTCCGGCCGTTCCGCCCCCCACGACGATCACGTCGTACCGGCCCCAAACCGGAATAGCCGTTTCCGGCTGCGACACGGTCCCCAAGTCGTCGCGCACGTACCCTCGGTGGCCCGCCAGGAGTTCCGAGACATCAAGGTTCCTTGGAGGCCGTGGGGTGTGGAGCGGCTCGAAGGAAACGCCGTCCGGCTCAGGCCGCGCGGCGGCATCGCAATGCGCCGCAAGGCCAAGCCGTTCGCCCAGTTCGGCAAGAGCCACGGGCCGAATGAGCTTCTCGGCGTGCTCGCGCGGAACATCGGCCGATTGACCGGCGACGTACACGTATGCCAGACCCCGCGGCCGGCAACGGTCGAGGTCGAACTGCTCCATATCCTCCCACGGCTCGCCGCGGCGAGCCGACTCGGACAGGATCGCTGCCGGCTCGATCATATGCATGGCGTGGGCATGCGCCCGCCGGGCATCGACCCGGTTGAACGTCTCGCGCAGCAGCACTTCAGCCCGGCACCGCTCCGCCCAACTGCCGGACGGCATGGGCACTTCGAGCGAGTACTCATAGAACCGACCGATCTTGCGTCCTCCGGGCACTTCGACCCCGAACACGACCCGACTGGCAACCACGGTCTCGGCGGTCCACGGTTCGGCCGTTGCGCCGGCCATGCGCGCCACGGCGCCCGTAGGCGTCGCGTCGATTACAACCTTGGCCACGACCGCTTGCAGCCCGGCCTTGTTCGCGGTAGCCACGCCGGCCACTTCGCCCGCCGTGTCGACCAGCACGCCGGCAGGACGGCTGTTGAAGTGGAACTGAACGCCGACATCGAGCAGCAGCTTCTCGATTCGCCGCTTGTAGTTCGCGGGCACGATTTCGGTGTGCCCCGGCCCCCGTTCCAGGTCGTCGAAGAGCGCTTTGGCGAACTCCGACTGCGGCATTTCACCGGGTTCGAGCCAATAGCGGGCCTTGGCCGCAACTTCGTCGCCCAGGAAGTAGTTTCCGCTCACGACCAGTACGGACGAGCCGGCCTTCGCTGCCGACCACGCCGCCGCAATGCCTCCTTCATTGCCCCCAACGACCGCCAGATCGACCCGGGCGCTGACGGGAATCGCACGCGGCGAGGATTGCACGAATCGCTCCGAGGCCCCGGCGCTGCTCGCCGCCAACAGGACCGCGCCTAGCAACCACGTCAAGAGCGCAGCCCTCGGCGGTCGCGAAACCATGCCGGTACGATTCTCCCCGCCGTAGCGGGGACGGATGAGATGACCGTGCGGGCCTGGGATACACAATTCCATCGGTGTCTCCTGCGGTAAGTACCGGCGGCGACTTGAACCGAAGCACCCGCCACGGTACTATTATAGGAAAAGTTATCCGAAGCCGGCAACCTGCCCTGCACTACTGACCGCAAACATTGTGAACTTTTTCACACAGTCATGGCCTTGGCTTCGAGCGGAAGCTCGCATTGGTTGGCGGCCCTGCCGCCCTGTGTGGTTGGACGGCTACTGCGACATTCGGGAGAACATGCATGAACGCTTACTGGAATTGGACGCTGGCCGCGGTTCTCGCGGCAACCGGCGCGGTCGGCTTCGGTGCGGAATCGGAGGAAGGCGATTCCGTCGGCCATAGAGCTCGCGTGTTGATTATCACGGGCGAGGACTACGCCGGGCACCGCTGGCGCGAAACGACGCCCGCACTGAAAGAGGCCCTCGAAAAGGATTCCCGCATGAAGGTCGACGTAGTCGACGACCTTGCGAAGCTGGCCGAAACCGACCTGGGCCCGTACGCTTCCGTGGTGCTGCACTTCAAGAACTACGACCCCAAGGTGCCCGGCCGGGCGGGCTTCGACAACCTGAAACGGTTCGTCGAGCGGGGTGGCGGCTTGGTGCTGGTCCACTTTGCCTGCGGGGCGTTCGAAGAGTTCAAGGAAGAGTTCGAGCCGCTTGCCGGCCGCGTGTGGTTCGGCGCCAAGCCGCCCGCGGGGCGGCATCAGCACGATCCCTACGGTCAATTCGAGGTCGACATTACCGACGTCGACCATCCGATCACCCGCGGCATGGAGCCGTTCACCACAGTCGATGAACTTTACACCTGCCTGGAGGGCGAAACGCCCATCACGGTCCTCGCCGAGGCCACCTCGAAAGTGGACGGCAACTTGTACCCGATGGCCTTCGTGGCGAAGTTCGGCAAAGGCAAGGTATTCCACTACGCGCTGGGCCACAACGTGCCCGCGCTCAAGAACGAAGGCGCCGCCAC
>CAYPWB010000117.1:0-15278 GCA_964414315.1 uncultured Planctomycetaceae bacterium
CTGGTCGACTGGGAGAAAGCCGGCGAATTGACCAATACGGGCGAAGCGGAGAAGAATGGGTTCGCTGCGCCGGGCGCGATCGTTCTCGACGGGAAGGTGCACCTGTTCTACCAGTCGTACGGTAGCGGACCGCGCGACGCCATCTGCCACGCCTGGTCGGAGGATGGGTTGCACTTCACCCGCAATCCGACGAACCCCGTCTTTCGCCCCACGGGCGACTGGAACAACGGGCGAGCCATCGACGCCGACGTGATCCGGCATGAAGGCCGCCTGCTGCTGTACTGGGCCACGCGCGATCCCGGGCACAAAATCCAGATGCAGGGCGTGGCCGCCGCGCCGCTGGAGAGCGACTTCGCGCGAGAGCGATGGACGCAACTGAACCCGGACGCCTCCATTCTCCGGCCCGAACTGTCCTGGGAACGCCAGTGCATCGAGGCGGCGGCCATGGCCCGGCACAACGGCCGGCTCTATATGTTTTACGCCGGGGGGTACAACAACCAGCCGCAACAGGTCGGCGTGGCCGTCAGCGACGACGGTATCAAGTTTACGCGCCTGTTCGACGAGCCCTTCCTGCCCAACGGCCCGCCGGGAAGTTGGAACTCCAGCGAGTCGGGTCATCCGTATTTGTTCCAAGACGACGACGGGCAGGACTACCTTTTCTACCAGGGCAACAACGACGGCGGCCGTACCTGGCACCTTTCGGTCGTACCCATCGACTGGAAAGACGGCCGGCCCGTCCTCGCGCCGGAGAAGCTATTGAGCCGATAGCCCGAAGAGTAGCCGTTCACAGGGCGGCGGGGCCGCCAACCAATGCGAGCTTCCATTCGAACCGGTTTCACCATGCGCGTTTGCCCGGCGTATTCGGCGGTGGGAAGGTCGATGCGGATGTCCGACCGCTGCTCTGCGGCGTCCCAATCGGCCGTCCAGTGCTCGCCGGCTCCGTCGAGCGGGGCGCTCACCGTCAGGCAAACGACGTCGTGCTTCCGCGCCGGATCGGCCACGGCAATTCGCGCGATGCGGCCCTTGTCGGTTGCAATGAGCACCAGCACCGGCTGTTCGACGGCGATACGCAAGCCGGGCGCCCACTGCACGGCACCCGGCTCGTAGAAGGCAAACAACGCTAATCCAAGCTCGGCGTGGGCGACCGCCTGAAGCTCAGGCGTGTTGGCAAGGATCGTGACCGGCGAGCGCCGCGCGGCGTCGGCAACCCGATCGGCCGCGATGCCGGGAATCACGCGATATGCGTACCAGCCGTCGCGAGGACTGCGCCCATGATCGAGCCAAAGCGTGAAAACGTCTTCCTCGACGGTTTCGTCCGTGTAGCGCCTTTGCCGGTTGATGCTGCGCCAGGTTCCGGAGGCGGTGTTGTTCTTCAGACGCGCCTCCGCCGGTTCGGGAAAGAGGTAGGCCACGCCGTCGTGCCAAACCCAATGGGTGTCGGGCACGACGTGCTCGCCGCGTTCGGGTGCGAAGTGCCGGTCGCCGGCGGCAATGCGGATGTCGCCCTGCCAACGCGTTTGGTTGAGCGTCGTGGCCACCGGATGGTCGGCCTCGCAACGGATGCCCGACCCGAGGCACACGTACTGGTCGTCGAAGAAGAACCAGGCCTTCTTCGCTCGCACGCCGTCAAGCGGGCTTTCGAAGTCGAACGCCGCGGCCCCGTGCAGGCCGTCGGAAACGCCGCCCACGAAGTCGGTTCGTCCCCGCTGCTGAATGGCGCCGGGCGGCGGCATGTCGGGCTTCTGCAAGACGGTGGTGCCGGGAATCTTGCGCCAGTCGTAAACCGGAGGGAGGTCGACATACTCGTCGCCTGTTTGAATCAGAAAGTTCGACCCGTCGGCCAGGTAGTGGTTCTTCAGTCCTTCCTCATTGTAGGGCTGCTCCATGCTGTGATTGCGCGTGGAATACATGCGCACCGAGGCGAAATACCCCGGGCGCTGGTGGGTGAAATACTCGGAACTCCAGAAGAACTTGTTGAAGCGGAAGTCGGGCGTTGCTTCGCCCCGACGAACCGCAATGAGCGTTTCGAGTTCACTACGCCGGTAGTTGGAAACCGCGGCGAGCCCCTCCGGGACGCTCGGGCCGATCGGCCCCAACGCCGACATGCGGGTAATGCCGCGGTTCAATTGCTGCGGATCGGGAAAACGCCCGTGCGCCAT
The DNA here is from genome assembly GCA_964414315.1 of uncultured Planctomycetaceae bacterium. Taxonomy (GTDB): domain Bacteria; phylum Planctomycetota; class Planctomycetia; order Pirellulales; family Thermoguttaceae; genus PWXP01. Next base: position 2,160 of record CAYPWB010000117.1, read on the forward strand.
CGAGCGGTGGATGCCGTCCAGGTAGAAGTCGACCACCAGTTCCAGCGCGGCGTCGGAAAAGGCGAATCGGGTACCGTGGACCTTGGCCGCGAGGTCGGCGAACGAGGAGGCGTATCCCCGGCCGTAGGTGAGCGTCGACGTAACGCGGTCGCGCCGATGCTGCAAACTCAGATCGGGCTTCACTCCGCGGCCGGTGGTAATTTCGACCTGGGCTTCCATGAGCGCCATGGCTCGGGCGAAGGCCTCGGCGTCGCGCTCGAAGAGGGCGCGTTTCGCCATAATGCCGCCAATTTGGATGAAATCGCCCCCGGGTCGCGCGCCCACGCCCCCCACCCGTGCCCGCGCGACAATGCGCGTACCCGCGGCCCGGCGCTCGTCGTCCAAGGCGTCGTCCAACAGGAGCAGGATGTCGACCATCCGCCGTGGCGTGCCCATTTCATTCCACCACCAGTTGTCGCAGATGAAGTCATGTACGACCCAGAAGTCGAACGCCGTCAGCGCGGCGTTGCGGACGGCGGCGGCTTGGTGAAAGGTGGAGTCGGGATGCCGGAGGGCGAGGCTCAGTTGCCGCATGTTCGCCAAATGCTCCGCGTGCTGGAAGCCGGTGCGCGATACGTCTTTATAGTCGATGCCCGGCCAGCTTCCATCGGCCCGGATGGTTTCGAGCAACCGGGCGACCTCGGCGTCGTCCGGAGCGGTTTCCAACAATTCGGCCACGTACCGCTCCCGGATGATCTTTAGCTCGTCCCGTTCGGCCGCCCCCGCCCGCGTTTCGGCAAGCACCATGGGGAGGAGGCCCAGGGCGAGCAGCGTGGAAAGCATGGTTCGTTTCATGGGGTTCCTTCACTCGTAGGGGGCCATTGTGTCCGGTCGTACCGTGGCGATGGACGCATTCTACCATGATGAACCGGAAGCCTCGCGGCAGCGCGTGGAAGCAGCGTCCCGACACGGCATGGCCGCAACCGCTGCGACGCCCGCCGCGTTTCACGCCTATTCTAGAAGGTAATGTTCCATGCCGCCAGCAGGTCGAAGGGTTCCGCGATTTCTTGCAATCTCCCGGGCCGTTGGTATAATCGACAATGTGGCCCCTGACACCTTCCGCCTAGCTGCTCTCGCTGGTTCCCATGCAAAGCAAGGGAACGAGATATCCTCGCCCACCCCGGATGCCGGCACTACCGTGGCTGGCCGTTTGGACTGCTACAATGAATCCAGCCACGCAGCAACGCCTGATTGCCCTGATTGCCGCCCTGCTGACCACGCTGCTGATCGGCACGGCAGCCGGCTGGTTCGCCGTCCAGCGCTACTACAGCCATCGCCTGTCCGACGCCGAGTATCTGGAGCAGCGGCTTGAAGCCATCTCGGGCGGGGGGAACCGGGGCAATTCGGACGATCGGCCGCCGGTGCTCGTTCGTGTCGGCACGGCGGAGCGCCGCATGGTGCGTCCGACGCGCAAGCTGGTGGGCCGGCTGGTCGAGGTGCGCAAGGTGGTGGTCGTGCCCCTGCGGTTCAGCCTCGTACTGGATGCGAAGCTTACCGCGCTGGGCCTTCTGCGGCGGGAAGCGGCACAGGGCCCCGGCCCGGCGAAAGATAGTTGATGCAAGTAACACTTTGCGCAAAGGATGTCATGATGTTGTGTCTTGCAAGAACCGGCTGCCGGCTGTTCGTCGCGGTCGCGCTGCTGTTGTCAACCGTGTCGTACGCCGGTGCCGCCGATCAGCCTCAGTGGGGTCAGCGGCATTCGCGCAATATGGTGTCGGACGAGACGGGCCTGCCCGACGGGTTCGATCCGGAGACCGGCCGGAACGTGAAGTGGACGGCCGCCCTGGGAACGTCGGCCTACTCGACGCCGGTCATTGCGGGAGGCCGCGTGCTCATCGGAACGAACAACAACCGCCCGCGCGATCCGAAACACCAGGGCGACCGCGGCGTGCTGATGTGCTTCGACGAGGCCGACGGCAGCCTGGTGTGGCAAATGGTGGTGCCGAAACTCGACGAGGACATTTACCTCGACTGGCCGCGGGCCGGCATGTGCTCGCCGCCCACCGTCGAAGGCGACCGCGTGTACATGGTCAGCAACCGGGCCGAAGTGGTTTGCCTGGATTTGCACGGGATGCACAACGGCAACGACGGCCCGTTCCTCGACGAAGGGCGGCACATGGCGCCCGACGGCCAACCCCCGCTCGAGCCCGGCCCGACCGATGCCGACGTCCTTTGGCGGCTCGACCTGCGGACCGAGGCCGGTGTGCGCCCGCACGACTCGTCGCACTGCTCGATCCTGCTCGACGGCCCGTACCTGTACGTGAACACGAGCAACGGGTTGACGAGCAAGCACGACGGCGTCGACCGGCCGGAGGCACCCAGCCTGGTGGTTATCGACAAGATGACCGGCAAGCTCGTGGCGAGGGAACGCGAGGGGATTAGCGAACGCATCTTCCATTGTACCTGGTCGTCGCCCGCGCTGGGCGAGGTCGACGGCCGGCGGATGGTCTTCTTCGCCGGCGGCAATAGCTTCATCTACGGGTTCGAAGCGTTGCGGCCCGGTGCCGCCGCGCAACCACTCATCGACTTCACCGCGGGCGCCGGCCGTGCGCCGCGGGTCGACGACTGCGTGCCGTCGCTGCGGTGCGTGTGGCGATTCGACTGCGACCCGGCGTCCCCAAAGCTCGACATCCACCAGTACATCCGCAACCGGGAAGTGAGCCCCAGCACCATCAAGAGCATGCCGGTCTTCCACAACGACCGGCTTTACGTAACGGTGGGCGGCGACATCTGGTGGGGCAAGCGCGAGGCCTGGCTGAAGTGCATTTCGACCGCCGGCAACGGCGATGTGACCAAGACCGGGCTGCTGTGGTCGTACCCGCTCGAGCGGCACGCTTGCTCGACGCCCGCCGTCGACGATGGGCTCGTGTACACGGCCGATTTGGGTGGAAAGGTCCATTGCGTCGATGCCGAGACCGGCGAGGCTCGCTGGGTCCACGACGCCCGGCATGAGATTTGGGCCTCGCCGCTGGTGGCCGACGGCCGGGTGTACCTCGGCACGCGGCGCGGCACGCTCTGGATCCTGGCCGCCGGGCCCGAGTTGAGAGTCCTCGACGAGATCCGGCTCGACGATGGCATCTACAGCACCTGCGTAGCAGCCAACGGCACGTTGTACGTCGCCACCATGTCGACCCTGTACGCGATCGAACGCGACGAGTAGCCCCCGTGGCATAGGCTTCCAGACTGTGAATCCGTGGGATAGGCTTCCAGCCTGTCCAGTCCTCAGAACAGACCCAAACGCCGCGAAAGGACAGGCTGGAAGCCTGTCCCACGGGCTACACCACCACCTGCCCGAGCCAGGCGGCGTTGTCGCGGTACCAGCGGACGGTGCGGGCGAAGCCGTCGTACGGCGACACCTCGGGCGACCAGCCGAACAGCCGAGCCGCCTTCGAGATGTCGGCGTACGTCTGCTTCATGTCGGCGCGGTGGAACGGCTTGCGGGCGAGCACCGCCTTCTTGCCCAGCGCCGATTCGAGAAAGGCAATCACCTCGTTGATGGAGATCGGATTGTTGCCGCCTCCGAGGTTGATGACCTCGTACCCGACCGGCGCGACCGCCGCAATGGTGCCCCGGGCGATGTCGTCGACATAGGTGAAGTCGCGCGATTGGGAGCCGTCGCCGAACAGCTCAATCGGCGTGCCCTCGTCCATCCACTTGATGAACCGGAAGATCGACATGTCGGGCCGACCCGCGGGACCGAATACCGTGAAGTACCGCACCACCGACACGTCTATCTCGTACAGGTAGTGGTAGCTGTAGGCTAGCACCTCGGCCGCCTTCTTGCTGGCGGCGTACGGGCTGATGGGCGTATTGACCGGCAGGTCTTCGCGGAAGGGCATGGGCTGCCCGGCGTACAGCGACGACGTGCTGGCCAGCACCAGTTTCCGGCAACCTTGCCCGCGCATGGCATCCATCAGGTGCAGCGTGCCCATCGCGTTGGTGGTCATGTACACGTCGGGGTCGACCATGCTGTAGCGCACGCCGGCGCGGGCGGCCAGGTTCAACACGGCGTCGAACCGATGCTCGTCGAACAGGCCGGCGATCGCGGCCTTCTGCTCGATATCGAGTTTCGTAAACGTGAAACGACCCGCGCAGAACTCTGCCGGTCCGACGTATTCCGAGGCGCTTGCCCGCCGGAGGTCGAAGCGGTCGAGCAGGGCGGCGTCGGCGCCCGCGGCGCGGGCCAGCTCGCGAAGGCGGTAGGTCTTCAGCCGCACGTCGTAGTAGTCATTCAAGTTGTCCACACCGACCACCTCATGCCCTTCACCAAGCAGCATTTCGGCCGTCCGGGCGGCGATGAAGCCGGCAACGCCGGTAACAAGCACTTTCACGTCAGGTCCTCGACGATGCCAATGCGTTCACCTGGAATGCGGCGAACACGCCCAACAAAACGCCTGCCGCGAGGCTCAACGGCAGAATGCGGTTCTTTTTCGGGCTCGACGGTGCCCGGGGAGCGACGGCCTTCTGGTCGATGCGGGCCGGCAGGATTGCGTCGGCCGAACTGTGCAATTGGGCCAGGTCCGCCTCGAGTTGCGCGATCTGCTCTTCCTTTTCCCGCAACTCGGGAATGAACGGATCGTCGTTCGTGCGATTCTTCAGCACTTCAATCTCGGCCAGCACTTCGCGGAGCCCGGGCAGGAACGGATCGTCGTCTTCCCGCTTTTCGATCGCCTCGCGCTCGGCAACCAGTTCGTTGACACCGCGCAGGTACAGCGGCTCCGAAGCGGTCGTCACGTTCACATTGACGGCCGGCTCCTTCAATATTCGCCCCACGGCGTCGTCGCGATCCATGATGTTCAGCTCGCGAGCGATGGCAATTTGCTCGTCCAGGACGACGAGCCGGTCCTCACGGCGGCGGCCGTCGCGCAGAATGGTCAGTCTTTCTTCAAGCGCAGTAATGCGGTCTTCGCGACGTTGTTTGGCCAATTCCCGGGCGATGGCGACATGTTCCTGCAGGCTGTCTCTCTGGTGGGTAATGCGCGTACTGACGCCGTCAATCACCTCGTTCGCCGTTTTGCTCACGGCCAATTGCGCAAACTCGTTCAGCCACGCGGCCACTTGCTCGGGATCGTCGCCTGAAAGCGATACGAAGATGAAGTCTTTCTGGTCGCGTGTTCCTTCCTTCACCTGCAATCGGTCGTTGAACCGTTCCTGAAAGACCGTCGCCTCGGTGCGGGATTGCTGCTCGTCGGCGAGGGACGAAAACAGGCCTTGCTCGTCGAAAAACCGGCGCCGCAGGGCGTTGCTCCTCAAGTTCCTGACGAAGATGGCGTGGACTTGCTCCGGCGTTGCCTCGTAGATGTCCGGGATATTCAAGGCCTCCACGTGGTGCGGCTCCGGTGGTAAGATCACCACCTCGGCCTCGTATTGCGGGGTGGCGACAAACAGGTATCCTGCGGCGGCGACCACGGAGAAAATGGTCGTCGTCGCAATCACTTTCCATTGCCGCACGAGCACCCGCCACACGCCCGCCAGGCTCAGGTCGTCCTGGTAGTCGGGCATTGCCGGATGGGTGAGGTAGGCGCAGGGGTAAGCCGGCGCATGCTGCTCGCAAGTCGCTGTGGGGGGGGATTTGGGGTCGTCCATGACGTGCTCTCGTCGTTGCGCAGAGGAATCGGGTCCATCCGGAAGCAGATTTCCGAAGTAGTTTCCCGAAAAGCGTCCGGCGGGGCAAGAGCAAAAGTGCTCCAGTCGGCCGACCCCTCTAGAGAGTTCCTCGCAAGGCGACTTGGCGGTCGAAACGGCACAGCGGAGCGTGCCCGCCAGCCAGTCGTAAACCCTTACTCGACAAGAAGTACCGGAGGTGGGACTTGAACCCACACGAGGTTGCCCTCACTGGATTTTGAATCCAGCGCGTCTGCCATTCCGCCACTCCGGCTTGGGGGCGGGCCGGGCGAGGGGGCCGCCTGTCCTCGGGACAGGCGGAAACGGGACCGCCCGGCGAAATGCCACGTCGCGATTGTAACACGTTCCCGGCCCCTGCGACAACCGGTCCTTCCGACTAACCTTCGTCTTCGTGCTCGACACCCCAGATAGCACGAATGAAGTGCTCGATCGAGGGACATCGCTTCGCCGGATCGGATTCGAGGCACGCGTAGACGGCCTTGGCCAGTTTCGGGTGGATTTTGGGACGGTATTGCCGGATGTCGGCCGGGGGCTGGTTGTGCGTCATCGCGGCCATGCCGGTCGTGCCCCGGGTCCAGGGCAACTCGCCGGCCAGCAGTTCAAAGGCCGACACGCCGAACGCGAACACGTCGACCCGCTGGTCGGTCGGCTGCCGGTGAACCAGTTCCGGGGCCATGTAGTTCGGTGTGCCCGTTCGGTTGCCCGGCAGCATGAAGGGGCGCGTGGCCGGGATGGTCAGGCCGAAGTCGATCAGCTTGATGTCCTCGCGGCTTTCGCAAAGGAGGAAGTTTCGGGGGCAAATGTCGCGGTGGATGAATCCGGCTCCGTGGACCGCGGTCAGGGCTTCGGCCGCTTGCCGGATGAACCGCAGGCGGTTCCCTTCGAGGGCGGGATCCCGACTGACGAGCACGGCGTTGAGGTTCGGACCATCGATGAACTCCATGACGAGGTACTGCTCGTCGTTGGTGGTCAGGCCGTACTCGGAAGTTCTGATGATGCGCGGGTGGTCGAACGACGTGGCGATTTCGCCTTCCAGAGGCCGCGTGAGGCCTTTGAATCGGGCCTCGAATGCGCGTGTCTTCTCTTTGTCGAGAATCTTCAGGCCAACAACCTCTTGGGTGCGCAGGTCGCGCGCCACGTAAAACTTCGACATCGTGCCGGCGACCCCGGCACGCAGGATTGCGTAACGGGAGGGCACGTGGAGCTTGCTGCCGGAGAAGATCGATCGGAGGCCGTCGAAAAAGCCCATCGGTTCACTCGCTATTTGCCGCAGTAGTCGATGGCCCGCGCAAGCTCACTTTGCAGGTCTTTGCGCCGCACGATCCGGTCGATGAATCCGTGCTCCAGGAGGAATTCGCTCGTCTGGAACCCTTTGGGCAGTTCAATGCGGATGGTGGCCTTGATCGTGCGCGGACCGGCGAAGCCGATCAGGGCCTTCGGCTCGGCGAACACCAGGTCGCCCAGCGAGGCGAAGCTGGCGGCCACGCCGCCCATGGTCGGGTTGGTGAGCACCGAAATGAACAATCCGCCCGCCTGGTCGAAGCGGGCCAGCGCCGCCGAGACCTTCGCCATTTGCATGAGCGAAAACATTCCCTCGTGCATCCGGGCGCCGCCGCCGGAGCCGGAGATGATAATGAGCGGCAGTTGCCGTTCGGTGGCGCGTTCGATGGCGCGGGTGAGCTTCTCGCCGACCACCGAGCCCATGCTGCCCATGATGAAGGCGGAATCGGTCACGCCGAACGCCACGCGGCGGGCTCGCACCATGCCGGTGCCGGTCAACACGGCGTCGCGTAAGCCTGTCCGCTCCTGCTCCGCCACAAGGCGTTCGCGGTAGGGTTTCTTGTCGGCGAAGCCGAGCGGGTCGGCCGGTTCGAGGCCGGCGTCCCATTCCTCGAAGGTACCCTCGTCGAGTACTTGACGCACGCGCTGCCGGGCGGGGACATACCAATGGTAGTCGCACTGCGGGCACACGCCGAGCCGCCGTTCGGCCTCGCGGCGAAAGATGATTTGTTGGCAGCCGGGGCAGCGCATCCAAAGTCCTTCGGGCACGCCGCGTTTGGGCCGCTTGGCCACGTTTCGTGAACTCGTCGATTCAGTACCGGAAGACATGGGAATCACAAACTGGGGGGTAGGGGGTTCGGGAAGAAGGCGTTTCGTCGGCCCGAGGCCTCCGTTTTTCATCGGCCGGCGGGCAGGTCATCCTGCAGGTACGGTTGCCTGCCGGGGTTCGACCTCGAGCACCTCCCAGTGCCCGTGTTCCCCGGCGGTCTTCCACAGGTTGCCCAAGTCGGTACGGCTGATAAACCGGCGGACCAGGCTGGCGACCGGTTCGGGCGCCACCAGGGCGATGGTGCCTTCGCGATGTTTTTTGAGCAGTCGGGTCATGGCGGCTTGGACGCGGGCGTCGGCCTCGCTGAGCATTTCGCCTTCCGGCGGGCAGACGTTTTCCGGCTGCTCCTGCCACTGCTTGTACACGCGGGGCTGCTTCTGCCGCACCTCGTCGATGGCCATCCCCTGCCACAATCCGTGATTGAGGTTCCGCATGCGTTCGAGCCGCTTGTATTTGACCCCCAGGCCGCGTGCAAGGACCTCGGCCGTTTGCCGGGCGGGCTGGCAATCGGGGGCGTACACCCTTTCGATTCCGCGGCCGGCCAGTTGCTCGACCAGTTGGGCGACCTCCCGGCCCCCCTCGTCGCTCAGGGGGATATCCAGCGCGCCCTGAATGCGTTGTTCGCGATCGTAATCGGTCGCGCCGGGGCGAATCAGCACAATGCGAAGCATGGTTGTAGATCAAACCTAAGCGGCTTGGTGATTTCGTGCCTTTTGGGTCATTTCCGCAATGAACCGGCCGTAATCGGTTTGGGAAAACAGGGCCGAGCCTGCCACCAGCAGGCCGGCGCCGGCCGACGCACACTCGCCAACCGTTTCGAGGTTTACCCCTCCGTCGATCGATACCAGAAGGCGGTCGTCCCCCAGTTCCCGCAAACGCCGTACCTTCGAAAGCACATCCCGTTGAAACACCTGCCCGCCAAAGCCGGGCATTACGCTCATCACCAGCACCAGTTCGCATTGGTCGAGGTAGGGCTCGACCGCCTTGACCGGCGTGGGCGGATTCAGGCTCAAGCCGGCTGCCACGCCCAACGCGTGAATCTCTGCGAGCAATTCCTCAGGTTGGGGGGCCACTTCGACGTGGACCGTCAGTATGTCGGCGCCGGCCTTGCGGAAGGGCTTCAAGTAGGGCGCAGGGTTCGAGATCATCAGGTGAACATCCAGCGGCAAGGCCGTGACGCGCCGCACCGCCTCCACCACGGGGATGCCGAAACTGATGTTCGGAACGAAGTGACCGTCCATGATGTCCAAATGCACCACACCGGCCCCGGCCTCTTCCACCCGACGCAGCTCTTGTTCGATCCGCGCAAAGTCGCACGCCAGCAACGATGGCGCCACCATCGGTGCGGAACGGAGCAGTCGGTCAACCAAGGGCGACGCGAACATATCGACACATTGTAGCACGGGGCTGAAGGCAAGTCTGCGCGGGGTCGGAACCGGGAACCCTTCCTGTGAAGGGCTGTGGTTTGAGTCCTTGGAAAGACAGGTGCGAATTACCTTCGAATGAGGGGGTTGCCGGTGGGTTCGCCAGTTCCCGCCAACGGTATTGCATTGCCCGGATTGCCCAGCCTATGCCCGTCGTTCGTCCATCCGTATTGTACTTGGAACTCTGCCGGGGTGTAATTCTCCTGGCCTAATTCGGTGGCGACGACGAAGACGGGCGTTTCCAGCGTCGAGAAGTCGCCCTGGGAATGCCCGGCCGGATCGACGGCCAACCACTGACCGCCCTGCTTGGGACACAAGACAAAACGGGTTTCTTCGTTGCCCAGATCGAACACCTCCCAAAGGCTTCCTTCCAACGGCCGGAGGCTCAACTTGCCGTCGGGTGCGATCCCCCGCAGGCCGTTGCTGGCGCAAAAGCCCTGCAAGCGTCCCAGTTCGTTGCGCCGCCGGGCGACTTCGCGGAGGCGGTCTTCCTGCTCGTGTAGCAGCGTCCCGTCGGCTGGGTTCCAATAGGCGGTCCCGTCGGCCTGGCCCGAGGTGAGCAACTCGTCGCCTTCCGGCCCCCAAATGACCCACCATACGGCCCCCTGGCCGCTGTGCCACTGGGCGGACACCGTCTGCTGCTCGACATCGACGACGCGCACCTGGGCGTCCCACGCCGAGAATGCCAGGGATCGGCCGTCCGGCGACCATGCTACCGTATTGACGACATGCGGAGAATCCAGCGGGATACGGAACGATTCCTCGCCCGTATCGGCGTCCCAGACTCGGCAAAGCCCGTGCTCCTCGGCGGTGGCGAGCCAGCGACCGTCGGGCGAGAACGCCACGTCGAATACGTGGCCGTTGCAGGCGATCTCGCGGAAAAGGCTGCCGTTCGACGTGTTGATAAGCAGCAACCGGCCGTCGGTGTGTCCCGCGGCGAATCGCTCGCCCTCGGGGTGCCAGGCCAGGGTCCACACCGGATGCCTGCTCGTTTGCACGGCGAACACCTGCCGGGCCTCGTCGACGTTCCACATGCGGGTCCAGCCGCAACAGTCGCCCAGCAGCAGCAGCGGCGCATCGGGCGCCCAGGCGTTCGAGGTCGTTCGGGTCGCCCCCGCCGGCCGAAACGATCCGGCAGTTCCGGTTTCGGGTGAATAGACGCCAAGCTCTCCCGTTCGCACGCCGCAATACACGCCCGACCCGTCGCGCAACCAGGCCATGGCGGTCGCCGGGTTGGGCATCATCAGCGGTCGGTCGATTTGTTGTCGAACCTCGCCGTCCCACAGCACGGAGTATTCCATACCCTGTTCGCCCCCACTGACGGCGAAGAACCACTGCCCGTCGCTCGACCAGCCCAGGTCGGCCACCGGCTGCGAAGCGGCCGTTTCGCGACGGGGGCGGAATCCATCGGCCTGGTTCCAAATGGTCACGTGGCTGCCGCCGCCGCAGGAGGCTAAACGCATTCCGTCCGGCGACCACGCCAAGCGACGAATGGCTCCCGGTTCGGCATCGCGGAAGCGTTCCAAGGAATCGCCACCGGGCACGCTCCAAATGCCGATGGTGTGGCCTTCATCGCCGGAGGCCAGGCGCGTGCCGTCCGGGGAGAATCGCAACGCGGTTACCGGTGTTTCGTGGGCGGGCAACACCATCGAAAGCCGCCGCTCAGAGAGGCACCAGAGCCGGATTTTGCCGTCGCGATGCCCGCTGGCCAACGTGCCGTCGGGCCGGCAATCGAGCGCGGTGGCCTCTTCGCCGTCCGACAGCGACGCTTGCCACATGCGGTGGCCGGTCTCGGTGTCCCAAAGCCGCAACGTTCCGGCTGCCACTACCAGCCGCCGATTACAACTGAGCCAGGCAATTCCGCGAACAGCCGAAGGCTCCACCAGAATACGCACAAGATCGCCCGTGGCGGTTCGCCACACACGAATGCAGCCGGTGGCGTCGGCCGCGGCAATCAGGCGTTCATCGGGCGAGAGGGCGAGGTGCGTTGGGGCGGCACGCGCGCCGCGGGTTTCCAGCGTCCAGCCCAAGGCGTTCGGCAGGGGCGCCGGCTGCTGCACCAGGGCCGCGGGCCCCAGAGGTTCCGGTATGGGCATTTCGACCCGGGAACGCGGCAACGCCAGCGCCGCAGCCACAACCAGCGCGGCGAAGCCCGCCGCCAGCAACTTGGGCCGAATCCAACGCCGCGGGCGGTCGTCGCTCGGGGCCGATTCGGCAGTGCGCGGGCGCTGCCGGTCGCGGCCTGTCTCGCCAACGACCCAATGTTCCGGCGTGTCGGACTCCGCCCGGTCCTGCAAGGTGAAACCGCCGCACTGCGGCACGCGAGCCACGAGCGCCGGCAGGTTCGCCCCTTCGCTCCACTCGGCCAACGCCTCGGCGACCGCGGCCATGTCGGCCGGCCGATCGGCCGGCCGCTTGGCCAGCATGCACTCCAGGAATTGCACCAGGCCTTCGGGCAAATTGGGGCGACGCTCAGCGATGTCGGGCACGCGCTCGGTGGCATGGGCCAGCAGCTTCCGGCCGAATGTGTTGTGCCGCGTATCGTCGAAAGGCGCGCGGCCGGCCAGGAGGAAATACAGCACGCAGCCCAAGGCGTACAGGTCCGACCGTGCATCAGCCTGCCGCGGATCCTCGCCCTGCTCGGGGGCAAGGTAGTCGCCGCTGCCGAGGATCTGGTCGGATGCCGTGTTGCCCGATTCGTCGGCGTCCGTATCGAGAAGCCGGGCGAGGCCCAGGTCGAGCAGCTTGATGATTCCACCGCGGGTAACCATCAGATTCGACGGCTTGACATCGCGGTGGACCAGCCCATGCGAGTGGGCGTTTTGCAGCCCGCAGGCGGCCTGGCGGACCGCCTCGCACGCATCGGCCACCCGGAGCGGCCCCACCTGATCGGCCAAATTGCACAGATCGGCGCCGACGACCAATTCCATCGCCAGGAAATAGCGTCCGTCGACCTCTCCGGCGTCGTAAGCTCGAACCAGGTTCGGGTGGTCGAGGCGGCCGACGGCCTCCATTTCGCGGAGGAAGCGGGCCACAGACCGGGCATGCGCGATCCGGTCGGAGCGCAGGAGCTTGACCGCGGCGGGGCGTTTCAGCCGCGTATGCACCGCCCGATAGACGGTTCCCATTCCGCCCCGCCCCAACCCTTCGAGCAGTTCGTACGGCCCCAAGGCTTCGGGTGTCCCCTGGTCGGGCAGCAGGGTGGTCGGATGGAGCGGCGATGCGGTGGGCAAATGGCTTACCATCGGACCATTGGGACGTGAACAGAGCTTCTGCAAGAGGGGGCCTTTCCCGGGATTTACCATACTCGCCGCCCCGCCCGGCGTCAAGCGATAACCGCGCGTCGCGGGCCGCGGAAAGGGTGCGATCGCCGAGAGGGGCGCCAAAGCTTTTCTTGAAAAAAACCGATCTGGACTTCCGCCCCCCGTTCGACTATCCTCCGCCTCGACTTTTCGTTCCCCGCATCGCGCCTGTGAACCGCAGTCGCAAGCCGGTTTCCATGCCGCGGCCGCCAGAGCGGGGACAGTCCTGCGCTAAGAAGCGCTGGAAGTGTTCTGCCTTTGTGCACGGTCTGACGGCGGGAGAGACGGTTGGCCTCCGAGAACAAAACGACGAGTTCCTTGGCTCGCGTCCAAGAACTGATTCTGCCGGTCGGGATCATCGCCAGCGTGCTGGTGATCATGGTCCCGCTGCCGTCCAGTTTAATGGACGTGCTGCTTGCGGCAAACATTACCGTGGCAGTCATTATGCTGCTGACCACGGTCTACGTCCTCACGCCGCTGGAATTCAGCATCTTCCCCTCGTTGCTCTTGGCCACCACCCTGTTCCGTCTGGTGCTCAACGTGGCCACCACGCGGCTGATCCTCACCCGCGGCCAAACCGACGGCCTGCTGGCGGCCGGCGGCGTCGTCCACACGTTCG
>CAYPWB010000118.1:0-15217 GCA_964414315.1 uncultured Planctomycetaceae bacterium
GAGCCAGTCGGCCATCATCGGCAGTTCGTCGAACGTCCAGGGGCGGGCGAGCTTTTCGTCGAGCATCCAAAGGACGTCGTCTCGCGACGGTTTCCCCATACCCATACCCATGCCCGTGCCCATGCCGTCGTGCGGCGCCGGCTCGTCCGGCGCCAACTGGAGTTCGTGCAGCGCCTCATCGCCCTGCGGCAACTGGTCGAAGAGCGCCTCGTCGAACTGGTCGCTCTCGACGTAGGCCTCCAGAAACTCATAGGGTTCCTGATACGGCATGTCGGGCCGGAGCGAACCGGCGTCGAGCCCAAGTTCTTCACAGATTCGCGCGAAGTGCTCGGGCTCGGCTTCCGGGCCCTTGCCCAGATGCCGTACGATGAGCCGGTAGCCGTTCTCGTCGGTGGCGGCGTTTTGCGGGCGCGCGGCCTGCCGGATGGCCGCGAAGTAGTCGACCTGTTTGCCGTCCGATTTGAGCGGCTCGGTGATGTAGGTGGTTTCCTTCGCGACTTGCAGCGGGCGTGAACTCGCCAGGTTCACGTACACCACCGCCGCTACGAGCGCGGCGATGCCCGCGCCGCCCAGCCAAATGAGCCTGCGGCCCCTGCGTTCCCGCCGCCCGGGCTCATCTTCATTGGACTCCGGCCTGGAAAGGTTCTCGCTCATTCGCACAGTCCTCTGCCTCTGGCATTCCATCCCCAAGACGGGGCCACATGGACCTATTGTAACGGTACGCGACGAACGTTGCCAGCGGGCTAAAAAACGGGACAGGTCCGATTTTGGCAAAATAGAGAACGCCCAACGTTTCCTAAACTGCCAATATCGGACCTGTCCCGTTTTTCGGGAATTGGCCTTTACCCACCGCCGCCAATTTGGCACAATCCCGCGACTTTTCCAGGCACCCCAGGACAGGTTCCGCCATGTTGCCCTACCTTTCTCACCCCAGTCGATGGGCGGCCGCGGCACGTTGCGGCTGCGTTTTGGTCGCGCTGACGCTGGCGGCTCTTTCGGCGGGCTGCTCGAACTTCGGCCTCCAGGAAAGCGAGTTGGTTCCATCGCCCACCCTGGAGACGGGCCAACGGTTGCCGGATCGCTCCAGCGACACGGAGCCCTTCGCGGTAACCAACGAAGGCAAGCAAATCGAATCGCGACTGCTCGATCGGCAGCGCAAAATCATGCTGCCCGACTGAGCCGGCCATCCATGCCCGAAAGCCACCAAGTTCTATTCGACAAGGCGTGTTCGCACGCAAAGGAAACCGCCCGCTGGTCCTCGATCGCCGGGGTGCTCGGCTGGGACGAGCGGACGATGATGCCGTCGGCCGATTCGGCGCATCGGGCCGAGCAGATCGGCCTGCTCAGCGGTTTGGTGCATCGCCGCCGCACCGACGCCGGCTTCGGCGAGTGGCTCGAAACGCTTCACGAAGGGCCGCTGGCAGCCGATCCGCACAGCGACACGGGCGCGGTGATTCGCCGGCTGTTTCGCGACTGGCAAAAGGCGGTCCGGCTGCCCGCCGAACTGGTCGAGGAACTTTCGCGCACGGCCGTGCTCGGGCAGCAAGTTTGGCAAGAGGCTCGTCGGAACAACGACTTCCCCGCATTTCTGCCCATTCTGGAGAAGACGGTCCGCCTGAAACGGGAACAGGCCGAGGCGATTGGGTACGCCGACCGGCCGTACGACGCGCTGCTCGACGACTTCGAGCCGGAGGAATGCACGGCGAACGTCGCCCGCGTACTGGCCGACCTCCGCGAGCAACTCGTCCCGCTAGTAGCCGAAGTGACCGCGGCCGGCCGGCAGCCGAACGGAGACGTGCTGCAATGCCCCGTTCCAGCGGCCCTCCAGGAGAAGTTCGGCCGCGAGGCGGCGGCGGCCGTCGGCTTCGATTTCTCGCGCGGGCGGCTCGACGTAACGGCGCACCCGTTCTGCGCCGGAGTGGGCCCCCACGACACGCGAATCACCACGCGGTACCAGGAGAACTTCTTTCCGGCGGCGTTCTTCGGCATCTTGCACGAAGCGGGTCACGGCATCTACGACCAGGGCCTGCCCACCCGGCACTGGGGTTTGCCTCTGTGCGAGGCCGTTTCGCTGGGAATTCACGAGTCGCAGTCGCGGATGTGGGAGAACATGGTGGGCCGCAGCCGGGCCTTCTGGGAGCACTTCTACCCGGCGGCCCAACAACAGTTCGGTGCGGCCCTTGCCGACGTGTCGCTCGACGCTTTCCACTTCGCGGTCAATGAAGTCCGGCCGTCGCTCATTCGCGTCGAGGCCGACGAGGCGACCTACAACTTGCACATCCTGGTCCGATTCGAACTGGAGCAGGCGCTGCTCGACGGCCACTTGCCGCCGGCCGACCTGCCCGCCGCATGGAACGAGCGTTACGGCCGCTACCTGGGCATCGAGCCGCCCGACGTCGCCGCAGGCGTGCTGCAGGACGTGCATTGGAGCGCCGGGATGATCGGCTACTTTCCCACGTATTCGCTCGGCAATCTATACGCCGCGCAGTTCTTCGAAACGGCCGATCGCGAGTTGGGCGGCCTCGACGCGCAATTTGCCCGGGGATCGTTCGCCCCGCTGCGAGAATGGCTGCGCGAGCGAATCCACTCGCAGGGCCGGCGCTACTCGGCCGCCGAGTTGGTGCAGCGCGTTACCGGGCGTCCGCTCAGCAGCGCGCCGCTGCTGACCTATCTGCGCGGCAAGCTCTTGCCGCTGTACGGGTTAGGATAGCGTAACCGTTCACAGGGGACTGTCCCGATTTTCGCGGCACACAGGGCGATTTGCCCAATCGCCCATCGGCAGAAGCCGTGAAAATGGGACTGTCCCCCTAGCAGTACCCTCGTACCTACCGATTTCCCTCCGTCATGAACTGAGAGCAACCCGATGTCTGCCCAAGCCGATCCCGCGAGCCGACCCATTACCATCTTCGATACCACGCTGCGCGACGGCGAGCAATCGCCCGGCGCCAGCATGAACCTGGCCGAGAAGATGGAAATTGCCCAGGCGCTCGTGGAGTTGGGAGTCGACGTGATCGAGGCCGGGTTCCCCATTTCGTCGCCCGGCGACTTCGAGGCCGTCGCCGAGATTGCCAGGGGCGTGCGCGGCGCGGTCATTTGCGGGCTGGCCCGCTGCCGCGACGCCGACATCGACCGCGCCTGGGAGGCCGTCCGCCACGCCGAGCAGCCCCGCATCCACGTGTTCCTGGCCACCAGTGCCATCCACCGCGAGCACAAGCTGAAGATGAGCAAGGACGACATCGTCGAGCGGGCGGTCGCCGGGGTGAAGCGGGCGGTCGGCTACTGCTCGAACGTCGAGTTCTCGCCCGAAGACGCCGTCCGCACCGAAACCGACTTCCTGTGCCGGGTGGTTGAGCAGGCGATCGCCGCCGGGGCCGCCACGGTGAACATACCCGACACGGTCGGCTACGCCACGCCCGCCCAAATGAACAACGTCATCCGCATCCTGCGCAACCGCGTGCCGAACATCGACAAGGCGGTTATCAGTGTCCACTGCCACAACGACCTGGGCATGGCCGTGGCCAACAGCCTGGTGGCCGTCGAGGCCGGGGCGGGCCAGGTGGAGTGCACGATCAACGGCATCGGCGAGCGGGCGGGCAACTGCTCGCTAGAAGAAATCGTCATGGCCCTGCGAACCCGGAGCGACTACTACCACGCCCATACCCGCGTCAATACCCGCCGGCTCGTGCCCACCAGCCGCCTGGTGGCCGGCATCACGGGCATCCACGTGCAGAGGAACAAGGCCATCGTGGGTCAGAACGCCTTCGCTCACGAAGCGGGCATCCACCAAGACGGCATGCTCAAGAACCCGACCACCTACGAAATCATGCGGCCCGAAGACGTCGGCTTCACCCGCAGCGAACTGGTGCTGGGCAAGCACAGCGGCCGGGCCGCCCTGGCCGACCGCGTCCAGGCGTTGGGCTACAGCCTCAGCGCCGAACAAGTGCAACGCGTGTTCGACGATTTCAAAGACCTGGCCGACAAGAAGAAGGAGGTGTACGACGAAGACATCGCCGTGCTGGTCGAGCAGCAGATGCACACGTTCGAGGAGCGGTGGTCGCTCGTTTCGTACGAAATGCGCTGCGGCACCGGCCGGCCCCCGGAAATCTGCCTCACCCTGCGCGAAGGCGGCCGCGAGGCGATGGCAACCAAACAGTGCGGCGACGGCCCCGTCGACGCCGTCCTGTTGGCCCTGGAGGAACTGACCGGCGTGGTGGTCGACTGCAAGGACTTCAGCGTCCACAGCGTGACGGTCGGGCAGGACGCCCAGGGCGAAGTGGCCGTGCAGGTCGAGCACAACGGCCGCCTGTACCGCGGCCGCGGCGTATCGACCGACAGCCTCGAAGCCAGCGCCCTGGCGTTCCTCAACGCCATCAACCGCATCCTCGCGTTAGGCAACGGAAAACGACCCGAAGAAAAGGAGGCAAGCCGGCGGCTGTAGGTGCCCACAGTAGCACGACGCTCCGATTCATGGAGAAACAGCAGACGCGGCGACTCGGAGAGTCGCCCCACAGTAGCCCGACTTTCCGAGTCGTTAGAAATCGCACAACGACTCTCCGAGCGGCACCTTCTACCAGACTCGGAGAGTCGGCCAACATGAGGCCGAGTGGCGGAATGGCAGACGCTGGGGATTTAAAATCCCCTGGGGGCAACCCCGTGCGGGTTCGAATCCCGCCTCGGCTACTTGGGGCTGGAGGGAGCGGCGGCGGTGCTTCGAGAACGACTATTGCGAAATCGACCGCTTGGCTCGCCGCTGGGCCTTGCGGCGCTCGTTCTTCCGCCGCTGGCGTTCAAGCTCGGCTTCCGACTTCGGAAAGCAGATTGCCGAATCGAGTCGCTCCGAAACAGAGAACCGCAGGACGCGGTCGATCTTGTCGACCGCCGTGAGTTGCGGCTCTGTGGGCATGGTGAACTCGACGCTCAGCCATCCGGGCTGGCCGTCCGGCGCGAATACCCGAACGGCCGTTGGGTCGTCTGAAAGCGTCTGCCCGAGGCCCCACATATCGTTCCGGGCGTTTTCTTCGGGCGCATCGAATAGCACATCGACACGGACGTTCATCGTTTGTCCTGCTGGGTTAAAGAGCAACGTGAAACTGATCGGGCGACGTCGTTCCTGCCTGCAGCACAGGTAGCAACACAACGATAGGGAGGCCGACGACCGCCACGACGAGAAGCCACTTGACCGGTGCGGGCAAGGGGATGTCCCTCTGATTGTTAGAACCGGCATTGGTCTCCTGCGAAGTTACGGTACTACGATTGCGTGTCAGCGTCAACTACCGGCCCTCCTCCCACGTCTTCCATCTTTCGGCCGAATGAACTCGGTTCATCCGGCTGATGCGTAGGATTGTATTGCGGAAGTGGGGTAACGCGGCTGAAAGGCAAATGAACTTGGGAGGAGCGAGGGCCATCCGTTGGCAGTCCCGAAGGGACGAGGAGAGACTGTTCCCGTTGGACAGAAGAACCGCCCAAGGAACTCGCCCACCGCCGACCAGCGCACGCTGAAGCGTGAACTCCAACCTTGCACCGTTGCGGCATGGCCGCTGCGGACTGAACGCTCGGTTACGGCCTCCGGCCGGACGCGTTGAGGTGTTCGAGCAGCGCGGCGATGTTGCGGGCTTCCTCCTCCTGCCAGCGCTGCCGCTTGTGGAGAAAGTGCATGTACCGCGGCAGCGCCTCAGGGTTCATCGCCTCGGTGTAGTCGCCGGCGTATGGCACGAGCAGGTCGATCCACAGCGCCAGCTTGTCCATCGCCTCGCGGTCGAGCGAAACGCCGAAGTGCTCGCCGCTTTCGAGCATTCCGATGATCGGGCTTTGCGACGCGCCGGCGTGGTACGGGGGCAGCACCGAGGGGACCGACTGCGGACTGAT
Source organism: uncultured Planctomycetaceae bacterium (assembly GCA_964414315.1). Classification (GTDB taxonomy): domain Bacteria; phylum Planctomycetota; class Planctomycetia; order Pirellulales; family Thermoguttaceae; genus PWXP01. The sequence continues at coordinate 5,866 of CAYPWB010000118.1, forward strand.
CCAGTTCGCCACGCGGCGGTGGGCCAGGGCTCGGTACGAATCGCTCCACAGACGCTGCGCCCGCTCGTCGAGCGTTTGCCGGCCACGGAGGCTGAAGGCGGGGACGATCTCATCGCCCTCGCGTTGCCAGGGGCGGGCCCGGGACGGCGCATCCCGCAAGTAAGGCGGCGGCTCGTCGAGGTGATGGCAACCGACGCAGTTCCGGTCGAGGATCGGCTGAATTTCCTGAATGAAGCTGAACCCGCGCGGCGAACCGTAGAACGGCTCAAGCGGGCGGGGGCCGTCTGCGGCGGCCAGAGTCAATGCGTTCCGGGGAGGGCTGGAGTTCTTGTGGTCGTGGCAGCCGACGCACGATTGCACCTCGCCCGGCATGAGCGTCATCCAGCTTCGCATCGTTTGCACCGCATGGCCGTTTGCGTCGACGGCCTGAAAGTAGACGGGCGTACGGGCGGGCACCTCGAACGCGGCCGAGCCGTCGGCTCGCACGGGCGCGGTGCCCAGGATGCGTTTGACGTCCCACGCGCCGTTGATGGAGATGGGCGTGCTCACCAGCGCGCCGCCGGCGGGACCGCTGTTGCCGTTGCTGCCCACCCCGGCCGCGCGGTATTCCAGCGCGACGACTCGAAGCGCGGCGATCGTGCCCCGCTCCACACCCGGCAGGCCGAGCCCGTGGTACACGTCCTGCATGTACACGGCGCCGGTTTGCTTGCGGTAGTCGACCATGCTGGGCCGGGGCGCCGGGCGATGCCGGGGATGCACGGGAATCGGCTGGTTGCAGTGGTTGTCCGGGTCGCTTGTCAGAAGTTCCCGCCGGCCGTCCTCATCGACGTAATAGATGCCAAACAGCCCCTTGCCCTCGGGCTGCATGCTAACGAGGAACTCGCGCTCGCTGAGCGGGTAGGGGTAGAGGAACTGATCCCCCGACTGCCCGTACCGGTCGATCCGGTCGGCCGGCGTGTCGCGGATCGGCGCGATCAGTTGCGTGCCCTGGTTCTCTTCGCGGCCCCGGCTGGGGTCGAGGATGCCCAACCAACCCTTCTGTTTCGTGTGGTGGCCGGTGAAGATGGCCACGTATTTGCCCGTGCCGGGAATGGACCGCGCGTGGATGAGCGTGGTGGGGAAATACGAGTTGTTGCCGTACAGCGCCCGCTGGGCGGTGCCGTCGGGGTTCATTTGGAACAGGCCCTGCGGGTAGATTTGCCCACGGTCGTTGTAATCCCAGCGGGTGTAAATAACCCGTCCGTCGTCGGTGACGGTGGGGAAGTTGGTATGTACCTGGTCGAAGCCCACTTGCCGCATGAACCGGCCGTCGGCGTCGCACAGGAACAGGTTGCTCACTTCGGTCCACCAGCAGTCGACCGTTTGCACACTCCGGGTCGAATTGAACACGATATTTCCGTCGGGCAGGTAGGCGGCCTCGTAATCGGCGTAGCCCAGGCCCTCGGTAAGCCGGCGGCGCTCGCCGGTGGCGAGGTTCCACTCGTGCAGGTGGTAGTCGTCTTCGCGGTCCGACTGCTTCCAGGCGAACAGGATGCGCCGGCCGTCGTACGAGACGTCGGGATCGCGAATCACCCCGCTGGAATCCTCCAGGAGGGTTTCCACCGTGGCAAACAGCCCTTCGAGTTCCATCGTGCACAGCGCGCTACCGGGGTGGAAGTGGCGTTCTTTCTGCGCGTCGGACTGGCCCTCGGTGTAGGCGTAGTGCGAGCCGCCCATCAGGAAGTGCTTGGCGAAGACGACGCGGCGGAGCATATCGCGGTGCGGCGCCAGGCGGGCGGCGCGTCGCATGACGGCCGCGTCGAGGTACAGCTCGGCCCATTGCCGGCCCGTAGCCGCTTCGCCGCGCGCGGTCAGCTCGTCGATCCGCTGCCGGAGACTGCGTTGGAAGAGGGACGCCCCGGCCAGCGAGCCGACGATCGGCTCGATCCGCTTCCGCAGCGCCAGCCCGGCCTGTCGATCCGACGTCTTCGCCGCAGGCTGCTCGGGCACGATCTTCCACGAAAGCACGCCGCTGGAGAAACCCTCCTGCAACTGAACGGCCAGCCGGAGGCCGGTGGTTTCCACCGGTCCGAACGCCACCTTGTTGTACCCGTCGGGCTCGACACCGTACGAGCCGGCGGCTTCGACCGGCTTCCATTCCGTCCCGCTCCGGTATTCCACCCGCCACGACTGCGGCACGCGGCAACCGCCGCCCCGGGGCCGGTCGTCGAACCAGTAGACCTCGACGCCGGTCACTTCGCGCGGCTGGGCGAAGTTGTACTGCACCCATTCCCGGCTGCCCTTGCGGGCCCACCAGGTGAACCGCGGGATAGAATGGTCGTCGGAGTTTTTGGGCACGTGATGGTCGCTGAGCGCATCGAGGGAACCCTGGACGTGCGAAGCAGCGGCCGAACCGTCGCCGGGCTGAAAGTCTTGGTGAATCCAGTCGGCAATCGCCTCCAGAATCATGCGGTCGGACTCGTGCTGCCCGGCGAGCCGGCGGGCAGCGTCTTTCGCGGCGGGCGCGTCGGCCGCCAGGGCGGCGGTCAATTCGGCATACCAGGGCCGCCCGGCAAAGTAGCCCGTCGCCGTTTCGGCCGGCCACGCGTGCGCGGCGGCCTCCCGGGCGCGTGCCGCTCCGTTCCATCCGCACGCGGCGGTCAACACGGCCGCCAGAAACAACCAACGAAACGCAAGTCGAAATTTCAACATCCCCAAAACCCTTCGTGGTTATAGCTGTTGGAGTTCACGCTTCAGCGTGCAAAATATCGCATTGGCTCGGATTCCACGCTGTTGGAGTTCACGCTTCAGCGTGCAAAATATCGCATCGCCTTGATTCACACGCTAAAGCGTGAACTCCAACATTCGCAACCCGGGGGCGCTAGAACATTCGGATTCGCAGATCCTTAAACTCGATTTTCATAGGGGGTCCGGCGTGCATTTGCAGCGCGATCAAGCCCTTCGGCAGCGCGTACTTCGGCTCGTGATCCTCAGCCTCGCACATCAAAGCGCCGTTGATATACAAGGCAATGTGCCGTCCCTTGGCCACAATGCGGTATTCGTTCCAGTCGCCGTCGCGGACCGCTTCGAGCAGTTCGGTCGAGTCGGCGAATTGGGTGATCGTCTTCTCGCCGGCCTGGTCGATGACGACCTTTTGCCCTCGCTCGGCCACCAGGCCCCGGCCGTGCTGGTACAGGCAGCCGGTGTAGCGGTGTTTGGTGTCGAGGTCGGCCTGGTAGCCCCAGGTGTCGAAGTTCGGGCGGGGCAGGCTGCGGAATTGGATTCCGGAGTTGCCCCCCTTGCCGCTCAAGCGGTAGCGGGCGCGCATTTCGAAATCGGCCGGCTCGCCGCCCTTCCAGTAGAGGTAATGCGTTGAGGTGGGCTTCTCCGGCGTGCTCTCGCCGACAATGGCGCCGTCGCGCACCGTCCACCAGTCGGGCCGCCCTTCCCAGCCGGTCAGGTCCTTGCCGTTGAACATCGGTACGAACCCTTCCTCGGCCTCCTCGGCCGGCAACGGGCTCGCCAAGAGGCATGCAAGGCCGACTGCCAAGGCAGCGGCGGTACGGTGAATCTCCAGTCGTTTCATGGCTCGTCCCCTTCAAGTTTGGAGAGATGCAAGATTAACAGGGCTCTTCTACTGCTAGGTGCAAGGTGCAAATTGGTTGGCCGAACGAAGGAGTTCTGCTCAATGATGCGGACGGCACGACGGAGCGCGCCTGCTACTTTGCCGGGCTTTGCACCCAGAAGCGGAAGCCCCGCGAAAAATTTGCAAGTCCTCGGCCGGCCCGTGGACGATCTTCGGTACCGCTCAAACCACCGGCAGTTCCCAGCCCTCGCGCCGCTTACGGTCGACCAGGTCGTTGCCGTCGTCGCTGTTGGTGAAGCGTTCGGCCGCGGGGTCCCAGCGGATCACCTCACCCACGCGCCCGATATCGCGCACGATATTCACCAGGTAGCAGAGCGTGGTGGCCCGCTGGCCGATTTCGATGTCGGCATTGCAGCGCTCGCGCGTTTTGATGCAATCGATCCAGTTCTCGATGTGGTAGGCCGACTCGGGTCGGCGGTTGGGGCCGGGATTGTCGGACGCGCGGACCAGCTCCTTCGGATTGCTGGCCAGCTTGTTCCGGTTGATCTCGATCTTGCCCTTCTCGCCGGTGAAGATGGCGCCCAAGCCGGGGCCGCGGTCGCCGTCCAGGTGCAGGCGTAATTCCGTGCCGGAGGCGAACTTCATACGCATTTTGGCGCGCGGACCGGAAAGCTTCGCCATGCCGTGGTAGCGGGTGCCGGTGTCTTCGTCGCCCGTCGCGCCAACGACCACGCCGCCGACCGTTTCGCGGGATTCGAAGCGGCCCGTTTCACGCTCGGCCACCGGCTCCTCCAGGAGGATCTCGACCGGTCCGGTATCGTCGGTACCCAGCGCGCGGTTGATCTGGTCGTACGAGTGGGTTCCCCAACCGGTCACCCCGAAGCACAGCCCGCCGCCGTCGTAGTCCCACCAGCGGGCCCAACCGTGATGCAAGGCCCGGTCGTAGGGCCGCAATTCGGCCTGGCTGGTCCAGGTATCCCACCAGGGCTCGACCGGCTCGGTCACGTCGGCCGAGGAAGTCTTGGTCCAGCGGAAGGGCCCCACGAAATTCGGCGCCTCGACCACGCGAATCTTCCCCAGTGCCCCATTCTTGACCAGATCGCTGGCCCAGTTGTTGATGGGCATGGACCGCTGTTGCGTGCCCACTTGAGTCACGCGGCCGAGCTTTCGGGCAGCGTTGACCATGGCGCGCCCTTCGGCGATGGTCAGGCACATCGGTTTCTCGATATATACGTCCATCCCCATTTGCATGGCGGCAATAGCGACGTACGCCCTGGCGTGGGTGGTGGTCTCGGTCATGACGGCGTCGAGCTTCTCTTGGTCGATCATCGCGCGAAAGTCTTCATAGACGCCCCACTTGGCCCCGCCGGCCATGTCGCGGGCGAATGCCTCGGCCCGACCGGGCTGGCAATCGCATGCGGCGACTACCTGAAAACCCTTCACGTCGGCCCCTTCGCGAATGAACCGCGCCCGGCCGCCGCAGCCGATCACGCCCACGCGCACCGTTTCGCTGGGCGGGGAGCCGCCGTCGAGGCCCAACGCGGCCGACGGGACGAGGAACGGGGTTGCCAACGCCGCGCCGGAAAGGCGTAGCACATCGCGTCGATTCCAAGTGTTCTTCATTGGGGGGCTCCAAATTCATCAATAGGAGGGTAGTGCCGAGGTCGGTGGGCCTTGGGGGGAGCGGAGGCAACAGGGGCAGGGCCGTTTTCACTTGGACGGCTTGGCCGGTGCTTCGCACAAATGAGACCCTTGCTGTTTTGGTCCAGCCCTTCTCAGCGGGCCCGAAACGGTTCCATTGTAACACACCCCGCCATTGCGATGCCAGACGCGCCGGGCCCGATTTGAGCCGCCGAAGTGGAAAACTTTCTGCGAACAGGCGCAAACGAGCGGCCACGGCGGCGCCGATTTCTTCGTGATCCACGGGTTCCTCGAAGCCGTGCGCCGCGGCAGCCCCTCGCCGATCGACGTCTACGACGCCGTCGCCTGGAGTTGCATCATCCCGCTCTCGCACCAGTCGGTTTTAGAAGGCGGGCGCGAGCTGGAAATTCCCGACTTCACGCGCGGCAAGTGGCAAGCATCGCCGGCTACTTCTCGGAATGTTCCTGGATGAAGACGTTGCGGAACTGAATGCAGGCCGAGGCCGGTCCCCATCGGCCACTCTCCGCATCGTACCGACCGTGGTGCTGCAGCGCGATCGGACCGCTCTCCGGGATGCCCGGCAGTTGGGCGTTGTCGATCACAGTTTGCCCGTTGAGTACGACCGTCAGCCGGTCGCCGCGCAGGACGATCTTCTGGCGGTTCCATTCCCCGACCGGCTTGTCGGCGTTGACTTTCGGCGTAGCGCCTTGGCGTACTTCCTCGGGCATGCTTTGGTCGGTCCGGTAGCCCCACACCTCGCCCGAACCCATGGGGCTTGTCCAAATGTTCGTTTGCGCTTTCGCCGTACCTCGCAGGTAGATGCCCGAGTCGGGGGAATACGCGAAACGCGAGCCGTCGGCCTCGGTCTCGGCGCCGTAAAGCTCCTTGGCGGGCTTCAGCCGCCATTCGACCAGCAGGGTGAAGTTGCCGAAGGAATCCTCCGTCCAAAGGTGGGTTGCCCGCGCATCGTAGTCGAGCACGCCGTCGACGACCGTCCAGTGTTCCTCGATTCGGTCGTTCACCTTCCATCCGGTCAGGTCCTTGCCGTTGAACAGGGCCCGATAGCCCTCGGGCGGAACATTGAGTTTCGAGGCCTCTTCGGCCCAGATCGGGCAGGCAACCATTCCGAGCATCAACGTGGCGGGCAGAATCGTGTGTCGCATGGATACTCTCCGTGAGTGGAATACGGGCAGTTCCGCCGTCGGGGGGGCGTCCCTCGAAAGCATTTAGGTTTTCCGGCGATTGAACCGCCGCGAAACCGGTCCAAGCTTAGCCTGACCCAAATGGGTTTGCAACATAGGAAACCCACCGGTGCCACGACTCAGCGACGCGTTACGCAAGAGTAGGGGCACTGGCGCCCTCTGTCTTGGATATGCATTCAAGGCAAACCGTAACAACCGGGCACCACTCCCCCGTTTTCGGGCAGCCTCAAAATGCGGGCAGGGCCCGCTTGGAGCAAACAGCGTACGGGTTATAATTAGGGCATGTGGCCGGTCGGCTCGGGGAGGGGGGTGTACCCCCCCTGCCCTTCCGCCACGCCGTATCATCCGTTCATGGGCCGGAAAAGTGCCTCCTCGCGGCCCAAAGAGGCATTCGCCCGTGAATGGCCGCCACTTCGCAAGGAGTTCCCGCATGCCCATTCTTCGGAAGGAACCGAGCATCTATCCGGCCGATCTGCTCGACGAACTCGCGCTCGAGGAGAGCGGTCGCCGATGGCGGGTCCTCTACGCGAAGGCCCGGCAGGAAAAGGCTCTGGCGCGCGAATTGTTCCAGTTCGGCGTCCCCTTCTACTTGCCGCTGATTCCCAAGGAAGCCGTTAGCCGGGGCCGGCGGACCGTCTCGCACATCCCCCTGTTCGCTGGGTATGTGTTTCTGCACGGCGACGAACATGAGCGGTTGAAGGCGGTGCAAACCAATCGGATTTCGCGCATCCTGGAGGTCGACGACGCCGAGGCGCTCGTGGGCGACTTGCAGCAGATTCGGCAGTTGATCGTCTCGGGGGCCCCGCTGACGGTCGAAAGCCGCCTTGTGCCGGGCGATCCCGTCCGCGTGAAACATGGACCGTTTGCCGGCCTCGAGGGAACCGTGCTCCACCGGCGCGGCAAAACCCGTTTGCTGGTGGCCGTCAATTTCCTGCAACAAGGCGCGTCGGTCGAGGTCGACGATTTCTACCTGGAACCGATCGGCTGACGTTCGGGCTAACTCCCCTCGCGCCCGAAGCACACCAGGCACATATCGTCACTTTGCGGGCGCTGCCCTACGAATTGCTTCACGTCCTGCAAGATGGCCTTGCCGACGCGTTCCGGGCCGTCGTCGCTTCCGCGAAGCAGTTTCAGCAGCCGTTGCTCGCCGTAGAACCGCTCCTGACCGTCCATCGCCTCCGTAATTCCGTCGGTGTACAGGCTGATACAAGCGTTGCGGTCGAGGGGGACGACCGCTTGCGGGTAATCGGTGGCGGCCTCGACGCCCAGCGGCAACCGGGAATGGTCTTCGGCCAGCGGTTCCACCGTTCCCGACGCCCGACGCAGAAGCGGAGGCATATGTCCGGCGTTCACGACCGTCACTTCGTGCCGAATCGGGTCCACCACGCACAGCACCAAGGTGATAAAACGGTCCTCCCAGCCGCTGCCGCAGAAGATGCGGTTCAGCCGCCCGATGGCCTGCGAAGGCGTCGGTTCGGCCGCGAGGCAGAATCGGGTTTCGGCCGAGAACTTCGCCATCAGCAACGACGCCGCGATGCCCTTGCCCGATACGTCGGCCACAACCACCGCCGTCCGGTCGCCGGGCAGCACGACGTAGTCGTAATAGTCGCCGCCAAGTTGCCGCGCCGACTGATAGAAACTGAAGAACCGGTAGCCGGAAATCGCCGGCGCGTGGGCCGGCAGGAATCCGCGCTGCACTTCGTGCGCCAGTGCCAAGTCGCGATCCAACACCCGCTCCCGCACGGCCGTCTCGTGCAACTGCGCGTTCTCCAGCGCGACGGCCGCTTGGCAGGCAACGCTGGCCAGCACATCGAGGTCTTCGCGGCTGAAACGGCTCCGCTGGTCGAGCGTGTCGATTTGGATGACCCCGAGCGCTTCCCCCGAACCGCTCACCAACGGCGCGCACATCATCGAACGAATGTGGAAATCGACGATGCTATCGGCCAGATCGAACCGGGAGTCGCTGGCCGCGTCGGCGGAGAGGATCGCCTCCTTCGCGCTGATGACGCTGCTGATGATCGTCCGGCTGATCCGAATCGCCTGCTGATCGTCCATCTGGCGGTACTTCACCGCTTTGGGCACCAGCCGGCCCGTCTCCCGGTCGCGCAAGACCACGAAGCCGCGGTCGGCTTGCACGAAGATCTTGAAGAGGCTGTCCAGGAGTTTCGGCAGCACTTCGTCCACCGAGAGCGCCGTTCCCAGGTTCTGGCCGATCTCGATCAGCGCCTTCAACTTCGCCTCGGCGTTCACTTCCAGGCGCAGGCCGGTCGAACCGGTCGACACGTCGACCTTCGACATGATGGTCGAGTTCGAGGCGGGCCGCGCATCGTCGAAATAGACGCCGGGCAGGGTCCGATCCAACTCGTCTTCGGTTTCCGGGGGGGCCCCGGGCAAACGCTGGTGGAATACAAACACCAGATCGCACACGCTCAGTTGGTCGCCTTCGTCGAGCCGCTGCCGCCCCTCCACCGCCCGGCCGTTGACGAAGGTGCCGTTGCGACTGTTCATGTCCTCGACGAAGAACTCGCCGTCCATTGCGAGAATTCGGGCATGATGCCGGCTCACCGCGCCCGACTCGAGTACGATGTCGCACTCCGGATGCCTTCCCAGGATGGCCTGTTCGGCCTCCAACGGAAACAACTGTCCGGGATTCGAACCCTGTAACGCCCGAAGTACCGCCATAATTGCACCTTTGACCACATCGAATCCATTCGCGGAAGGGGGCTTGGCCTTGCGAAGCCCCGGCCCGCCCTCGTCCGGACCGCCTGTCCAGCCGAGCCGGCACTTTACGCACTTTTCGGCCCGGTCCTCTTGACGTATCCCGAATCTCACTATACCCTAAACAAGTGCCCGTTATCCGGCCGATGCCACTGCTGGACCCACCCGCAGCACTGGGGAATAGTGTAACGGCAGCACGACTGACTCTGGATCAGTTAGTCTAGGT
>CAYPWB010000119.1:0-12407 GCA_964414315.1 uncultured Planctomycetaceae bacterium
TCACCGGCTCCGGCCGTCGATTTCGGGCAGATCGATGCCGAGGGCCTTGATCTTCCGGTACAGCGTGCTGGCGTCGATCCCGAGATCGCGGGCCGATTCCCTCCGGTTGCCTTTCCGGCGGCGCAGCGTTTCGGTAATGAGGAACCGCTCCATGGCGGCGAGGCTCATCGGCGGCGAGTCGTCGCGGGAGGCCGTCGCCGACGGGCGCAGCTCGGGCGGCAGGTGGCCGAGTTCGATCAGCCCGCCACGGCACAGAACGAACGCCTGCTCGATGATGTTCTCCAGTTCGCGGACGTTGCCGGGGTAGTCGTGCTCCATCAGGCGCGCCATCACCTCGTCGGACACGCCCGCGATGTCCTTCCCCTGCAGGCGGTTGAACTTGCCCACCAGGTGATCGACCAGCAGGGGAATGTCTTCGCGCCGCTGCCGGAGCCCGGGCAGCTTCAGGTGCACCACGCGAATGCGGTAGTAGAGGTCGTCGCGGAACTTGCCCGCGCGGACCAGCGAGGCAAGGTCCTTGTTCGTCGCCGCGACGACGCGGACATCGACGGGCACGGCCTCCACGCCGCCGAGGGGTTCGACCACGCGCTCCTGCAACACGCGCAGCAGCCGGACCTGCATGGCGGGGGAAACATCGCCCACTTCGTCCAGGAAGATGGTGCCGCCTTCGGCCAGCGCGAACCGGCCGGGCTTGTCGCGCTTCGCGTCGGTGAACGCCCCGGCCTTATGGCCGAACAGTTCGCTTTCCAGCAGCGTGTCGGGCAGGGCCGCGCAGTTGACGGCCACCAGCGGTTTGCGCTTGCGGGGCGAAAGATTATGAATTGCCCGCGCGAATAGTTCTTTGCCCGTGCCGCTGGGCCCCTCGATGAGCACGGTGCTGCTGCTTTCGGCAATTTGCGGCAGCAGTTCGAACAGCCGCAGCATGGCGGGGCTGCGGCCGATGATGTCTTCGAACGTGTAGCGGGCCTGGAGTTGTTTCCGCAGCGCCTCGACCTGGCTGAGGTCCTGGAACGTTTCCACCCCGCCGACCACCTCGCCCCGGTCGTCGAAGAGCAGGGCCGTCGAGATGCGAATGGGCACGCGCCGCCCGTCCCGGTTGACGATGTGCGCGGTGGCGTTGACGGTGGGCCGGGCCGTGCTCATCGTGCGGCGCAGGGGACAGTTCGTTTCGCACAGGTTCGCGCGGAACACCTCGCAGCAGGGGCGGCCGAGCGCCGCCTCGCGAGCGACGCCCGTAATGCGCTCGGCGGCCTTGTTGAACGCGGTGATCCGCCAGTCGAGATCGACGGTGAACACGCCTTCGTTGACCGAGTCGAGGATGACGGCTTCGCGTTGCTGGGATTCGTGTAAGACGCGCATGGGTTTTCCATAACGGGGCCGGTCCGGCACCTCGGGATACCGCTCGAGCCGGGCCGGCGCCGCCCATTCCGGTTCACTCCAAGCCGGAGATCACCTCGCTCCCCCGCGACGTTCCCAACCCGCGCCAAGTTTCGATGGCGATATTCTCCGAGAAGAACTGGACCGACGCGTCGCACATGGCGGCCTGCACGCCTCCGGGATGCCGGCTGCGCGAGGCCCAGGTCATGGGCAGGCTCGTCGTGTGCGGCGCCACGCAGGGCGGGTTCCGCCCGGCGTTGTTGCAGTACCCGGACGATTGCATGACGTCGGGCTGGTTCGAGTTCGGGCTGAGGTACGTCATGAAGCCCGAGCCGAACGCCCACCAGGCGAAGCCGCGCAGGTCTTGGTCGTGGCCTTGCACCAGTTCGGCGGCCATCAGCGTGTTGGTGGTTCCGTCGCTAATCGACGAAAGCTTGAAGGCCTGCGTGCGCCCGCCCACATTGTCGGCAATGGTGAACGGGGCCCCGCGAAAGACGACGCCGTGCATGTCCTGCTGGCCGTCCGGCCCGACGTACGACCGGTTGATAAAACCTGTGTTGCCGTAGTTCACCCCGTAGTTGTGCGAGGTGATGCCGCCCCAGTTTGATTCGTCGGCCGGGATATCGCTGGGGCACGTGAACGTGTCGATGCGAGTTCGCGTCACCGGCAGGTTGCGCGAGCCGGAGTACCGGTACGACGAATCGGGGATGTCCCACTTCCCGTTGTGGTCGTACTGGTCGTACAGCGGCTTCTGCTCGATGTACGGCAGGAGGGCGACCATCCAGGAGCCCCAGCAGCACCCGAAGGAGCCGACCGGCAGGCAGCGGTGCGTATTTTCGTAGTTGTGCATCGCCAGCCCGATTTGCTTCAGGTTGTTCGCGCACTGCATGCGCCGCGCGGCCTCTCGCGCCGCCTGGACCGCGGGCAGCAGCAGGGCAATCAGAATACCAATGATGGCAATGACCACCAGGAGTTCGACCAAAGTAAAACCGCGTTGCCCGGAACGCATGGAACGGCCTCTTGCAGGTTGGCTCATTGGTTGGAAGTCACGACGTCGAAATCGAACTCGTTGTTTGTTTCCGTAGAAACCTCGCGCACGATGTCGCTGAACGCGTTGTAGCGGGGCGGGATCAACTCGACGGCCGGCAGTTCGGAGGCCGGGCCCGGCAATTCACCGTCGTCGCGCCCCTGCATGTCGGGCACGTTCTCCTTGCCCGAATAGATGCGCACCAGGTAGCTTCCCTCGGGCAGGCCCTTTTCGGGAGGCAGGGAGTAGCTGCCGTTCTGAATGAGCGCGCCGCTGGCCACACCCCGCTCGTGCTGCGCGTGGAACTCGATGACGCCGCGTTCCAGCGGCGCGCCGTCGAGGGTCACGTTGCCCGAAACGGCCTGCCGGTTCAACGGGTTGTCGCCCCCGCAGCCCGAAAGCAAGGCGCCCATCGCCACAAACAGAGCGAGCTGCCGGAGCCGGCCTGGCCGCAGCGAACGGGTATCTCGGAAACGGTGCATGGAGGGTCTTTCGCGGGATTGGGCGCCAACCATCAGCGGTGGATCGGGACGAGCCGCGTCCGATGAGAGGCAAGGCGCTCGGGGCCTCGATGGGACAGGGCTTCATTCATTGTAGCTCCAGTCGAGGCTCCGTCAAGCACAACCGCACCCGCCTTTGCTGAGAATGCCCCCCTTCGCACGGGTAGGAGGGAAGGGTTCGCCACGGTGGCGTCTTTCGGCTTTTGCCGTTCAGCCTTCAGGATGAAGACGAAGCGTGCACCAGGCCCGACACGCGAACGCGCGACCTCCAACCGTGCGTCCGTCCCCTTTGCCTTCGCCTCCGGCGGCCCGAAGAAGAGCAGCCTGCGGCGAGGCCGGTGGCCCAAAACTTCGGCTTGAGTTTTCGCCGAGATGTGGTAAGGTAGCGGGCGATGGTGACGCACGCACGAACGCCGGCCAACGCGAAGAAGATGGCGCAATTGGAAGCCGCCCTTGCCGAGTTGCTGGCCGAGGCAACCCGACGCGGCTTCTTCGGCGTCGTCGGCCTGGAACTGAGCGTGCAAGACGGCACCATCCAGCACATCCGGCGCAAGCTGGAACGGATCGAACGCTGAGCGACTTGGCGTTCACACAACATGTTGGGGTTCACGCTTTAGCGTGCTGCGTATCGCACGCAATCCGGTTCACACGCTAGAGCGTGAACTCCAACAGGCACGCAAATGCGTGCGCTCCTACAGCATACAACCCACGGTATCTGACCGAAGCCCGCATTCATCGCGGGTATCCGGAAGGGCCTGGCAGGAACCTCTCGACAAGAGGGTTCCGGTCAGGCCCTTTTTTCGTTCTTGAACCTTCACCAAGAGGGAATCCTATGACGGCAACCACGCAAACCACCGAAACGCTTCAGGAGTACGCAGGCTGGCAGGGGCCGACGGTCCGCGTGGACCGGGCGGCGGGGGTGATTCGGGGCGTGAAGATTCTCGGGCTGCGTTCGCGCAACGGCCGGGTGTACCTGCCCGAGGCGCTCGCCCAAGCCGCGCCGCTGTACGAGGGCGCGAAAGTGAACCTCAACCACCCGAAGGGCCGGCCGCACAGCCCGCGCGACTACCAGGACCGCATCGGCGCCATCCGCAACGTAACGCTGCGCGAGGGCGAGGGCCTGTTCGCCGACTTCCACTTCAACCCCAAGCACGCCTTGGCCGAACAACTCGCCTGGGACGCCGAGCACGCGCCGGGCAACGTGGGCTTCTCGCACCACGTGGTGGCGCACACGGCGCGGCGGGGCGAGGAGTTGGTGGTCGAGGCGATTGCGCGGGTCGAGAGCGTCGACCTGGTGGCCGATCCGGCCACGACGCGCGGCCTGTTCGAGGGCCGCGGCGAGGCGGGCGACGAAGTTCGACAGCTTCGCGAGGAACTTGCTCGGCGCGACACCGAACTTACCCGGCTCCGGCGGTGCGAGCAGGCCCGGCGCCTGTTGGCCGAGTTCGGCCTGCCCGCGCCCGAGCAACCCGGCCCGACCGCCCGGGCGGTGACCAGCCCGGAGTTCTTCGAGTCGCTCGTGGCGGCCGAGAGCGACGCCGCGATGCGGGCATTGGTGGAGGAGCGAGCCCGGCTGGTGCGTTCGCTCGACGTCGGCACGGGCGGTGGGGCGCAATCGCGCGACCAGTTGCTGGTGGAAAGTCTCTTCCGCCCGATCGACGGCAAGGCGTTCGCCGCTGCCATTACCGGCGCATAGCTCGAATCTGCCCGATAACTCCCCTCTCCCTTTGGGAGAGGGGGTTAGGGCATTCGGTATTCGAGCAAAGGCCCTCACCCTAGCCCTCTCCCGGAGGGAGAGGGGACATGAATCCATGCCCCCGCTCACCCCCAACTCCCAACTCCCAGCTCCCAAGGAGATCCAACATGACAGATCGAATGCGATGGCGTTACGGCGACACCAACCCGGTGGTGGCCGCGGTCGATGCGGCGACGGAAATCGAGATTGGCGACCTGCTGTGGCAGGACGTGGACGACGCGAAGCCGGCCGCGGCCCAGTCCAATCAAGGAAGCGCGGCGGCCAACCAGGAGGAGTTCGCCGCGAACTTCCTGGGCGTGGCCATGCAGCGGAGTCGGGCGGGCGATGCCTCGCCGATTCGGGCGGCCACGACCGGCGTCTTCGAGTTCGACGCGCCGGCCGGCAACCGCGAACTGGGCGACCTGATGGGCCCGGCCGAGGACGCCGCCGGCACCGGCCTGCGAAACCAGCAGGTAGCGGCTGTGCTGGAAAGCCGGTACGCCATCGGCCGCGTGGCCCGCCGCGAGACGGACAGCCCCACAAGCGTGCTGGTCGACATCCGTTCGACCGTGATGACCGGCGGCGTGTACGGCGGCAGCCCGAGCGCGTAGGTGCGTTCGCCCACGCAGACGTGTTGGAGTTCACGCTTTAGCGTGCGGTGTCGAAGAAACAGGGGCCTCACGGCCCCCGCTCGACGGCGATGGTGCAACCATAACGTGAACTTCAACAAGGCACGCTGAAGCGTGAACTCCAACAGAGCACGCGGAAGCGTGAATGGCAACAGAGCACACGGAAGCGTGAACTCCAACAGGCCGGCCCGCCCGTCCTGAAATCCTTCCCGGCAATACCAACCAGGAGAAACCCCAATGCAAGGCATCAAGTATCGCGAACTGCGGCGCATGTACGAGTTGAACGGACCGCGACAAACGGTTCGCCACCTGAACGAGGCGCTTCGCGAAGGCCACCTGCGGCCTGAAGACTTCAGCATCCGCGCGCTGGCCGAGGCCGTGCTCGGACCGGAACGCGTGCGGGCGCTCGATCCGCGGCAGGGCGAATACGTGCTCGAAGCGGGCGACGGCGTAGACGTGACGGCCTTCTCGAACATCACCGGACAGGTGGTGCAGGCGAAGGTGCTCGAAGCGTACCGGCAGGAGGCGTTCGTGCTGTCGCGGCTGGTCGACACCATCCCCACCAGCCTCGACGGCGAGAAGCTTCCCGGCATCGGCCGCCTCGCCGACGAAGCGACCGAGGTCCACCCCGGCATGCCCTACCCAAACGTCGGCTTTGGCGAAGACTACATCGAAACGCCGCAAACGACGAAGCGGGGGCTCATCGTGCCGGTCACGAAGGAGGCCGTCTTCTTCGACCGCACCCACCTAGTACTCCAACGGGCGGCCGAGGTGGGCGAGGTGCTCGGCCTGAACAAGGAAAAGCGGCTCGTGGACCTGGCCCTGGGCATCGCGAACAACTACAAGTGGAAGGGCCAGGCGTACAACACCTATTCCAGCACCGGCTCGGGCGCGGCGCCCGACGGCAACTGGATCAACGAAATCGACCGCGAACTGGTCGACTGGACCGATGTGGACGCCGCCGAGCAGCTTTTCGCCGACATGCTCGACCCGAACACGGCCGAGCCGGTGCTGGTGCAAGGCACCACCGTACTGGTGATGCCGGCGTACCGGCACGCCGCGCACCGCGTGTTCCGCGCGGCCGAAATCACCTACACGGCCGCCGGCGCCGCGACGGCCACCACGGCCGCCAACCCGCTGACCGGCTACCGCGTGGTCGACAGCCGCCTGGCGTACCGCCGGCTGATTGCCTCGGGCACCGCGCCGGCCGAGGCGCGCCGCTGGTGGCTGGTGGGCGACTTCCGCCGGGCGCTGGCCTACATGGAGAACTGGCCGATTACCGTCGCGCAGTCGCCGCGCAACTCGGAAGCCGAGTTCAGCCAGGACATCGTGGTCCGATACAAGGCCTCCGAGCGCGGCGCGGCGGCCGTACTCAATCCGCGCTACCTCGTCCGCAGCACCGGCGGCTCGGCCGAGTAGCGCGTAGGGTGGGTGGTTCCGGCCGCACGTTACACCGGCCGAACGACGACATCCTTCGGAGCCGCCGGGTTCACCCACGCGCGTAGCCGTTCGCGGTTCGCGCGGCGTGAGGAAAACGGGACAGTCAACACACTCGCTCGCTTGCTTGTCGCTGCGCGAACACCTTCACCGCGTGGGTGAACCTGGCCGCTACCGCGTCCAGAACCATCCACCCTACACCTGACACCTATGAACGACCTCGAACCCATTCGCACGATCAAACGGCAAACGCTCGCGCGCATCGCCGAGATTACCGAGCAGCCGAAGCCGAGCTACCGGATCGACGGCCAGCAGGTGGCCTGGGCCGAGTACCTCAGGCAGCTTCGGGCGACGGTCGACTGGTGCAACCGCGCGCTGGCGGCCGAGCAGCCGTTCGAGGTCCGCTCGCAAGGGTACACGTAGCGGGGGGCTGTCCCCTTGGGTTGGCCTGCGCGCTGTTGGAGTTCACGCTTTAGCGCGCCTTCGTAACGCACATGCTCGGTTCGCACGCTGAAGCGTGAACTCCAACAGCGGAGCACATGCCCGGCCGCGGCTGCAGTCTCCGGCGTGGCATTTGGAACGGAAAGAGGGCCTGACGGCCCCCGCTCGCCTGTCGCTTAGCACCCCATTCTCCCACAACCATGTTCAACCCCGCACCCGACCTGCCGACCATTGCCGACGGCACGGAAACCGTGACGCTCGTGCGTCGCGACGACCCATCCGATGCCCCGGGCACAATGATCCAAGGCGCGCTGCGGCTGGCCGTGGTGCGGCGCGGGCCGGTTGTGAGCAACCGGTACGAGGTGCGCCGCCGAGTCGATACATTCGGCCGATTCACCGCGGGCGACGTCGTGTGGCGGCTGCCCACCGCGCACCTTCCGGCCGCGCCGCAACTGGGCGACGTACTGCTCGACGCCGCCGGCGGCCGCTGGACGATTCTCGAAGTGGAGCAACCGCCGCTCGGCGCCGGCTGGCGGTGCACGGCCCGCGACCTCGTGCCGGCCTACTCGCTCGACGACTCGGTGGCCGTGCTCGAACCGGTGTACGTGAAGGGTTGCGGCGGGGCGGCCGAGGCGACGTGGACGGTGTGGCGCACGGGCGTTCGGGCAAGCATCCAGCCGATCCGCGAGGCCCCGGCGCTGGCCCGCGGCACGCGCCGCACCGCCGTCCGCGTACGCATTCTGCTGGCCGAAAACCTCGACCTGAGCGCCGCCCACCGCATCCGCGGGCCCGACGGCACCGTGTACCGCATCCTGGCCGTCGCCGGCCGGCAACGCCTCGGCGAGCCGCAAACGATTGAGGCGGAAGTGCTATAGCTCCGCCCAGATTCGCGCATGTTGGAGTTCACGCTTCAGCGTGCGAAGTCATCCAACGCAACAACAGGCACGCTAAAGCGTGAACTCCAACATGCGCAAACCCGGCAGTCTTCCCCGAACCATGGCGACGACGCGATGAACCTGGCTGAAGTGCTCCATCAGCGTTGGGCGGCCGACGAGCCGCTCAACGGGCTCCTGCCGGCCCAGCGCGTGTTTACCGGCATGAGCGTAACGCCGGCCATGCCGCTGGCGGTCATTTCGCGTGCCCGCGCGAGGCCGGCGGTGCAGTTCGCCGACGGCGGCGGGCTCGACACGGTGGGCGTGCGCATCGACGTGTACGACCCGAGCTACGACGCATCGCAGGCCGTGCTCGACGCAGTGAAGCGCGCGTTCGACCGAACCGGCTTCGACCTGGCCGGCAGCGGCAAGGTGCTGTACATGCGCCGCACGTCCGACCATGCCCGGCAGGAACCCGACGGCACGTGGCGCACCACGGTCGAGTTCGACTGCACCGTGCTGATTGGCGAGCGTTAGATTGGAATACCGCCCGTGTTTTTCCCTCGTGCCGCTCGGCCGGCGGCACCTAACCTTTCCTTGGAGGATGTTCATGAGTTTTCAAGCGGAAATGCGCGCCGCCCTGGGGTGGCGCTGGTCGGAAGGCGCGACGTTCGACGCCCGGCTCGATTTCGCCCGGCAGGTGCTCGACCGCGAAGGGCTGGGTTCCGAGGCCGCATGGTCGGCCGAGGACGAGCTGCTGCCCGACGGTCACGCGCGAACCTACGACCTCACCTACTTGGTGCGCGCCGTGCTGGGCGATGCGCTGGTCACGCCGCTGACGGGCGTGTACGCGCTGCTGATCGTCAACCACTCGCCCGACGGTGGTTCGCTGTGCGTGGGCGGGGCGGGGTCGGACCCGTGGATCGGGCCGTTCGGCGCGGGCGGCGGTCCGATGGTCGTCGCGCCCGACGGGGCCGCCCTGCTGGCCAGCCGTGCCGCGCCCTGGCCGGTCGACGAGGCCCAGCGCAACCTGCGGCTGGAAGCCCTCGGCGGCGACGTGCAGTATTCGATCGCCCTGATCGGCATCGGCCCCGGCCCCGGCTCCAGCTCGTAGAGTTCGCGGCCAACCGGATCGCCGCTGCAACGTCCCATTGGGTGCAACGTGCATCCACCGGCCACGGACAGCCGGAACACCCACCCTGCGCTCATGTTTCGAGGGAAATCGATGACACCGCCGTTCCATGAGTTGGCCGGTTCGCCGGTCGAAACGTACGGGCCGGAAGGCCTGACTGCGCGCCGTACGCTGGCGTGCGCATGGGCCGACCGCGCGGCGATGGTCCGCACGCTGCTGGGCGACGCCTACCCGTTCGGCGACGGCGACCGCGCGGCCTATCCGACCGCGCCGGCCGCCGTGGCCATGCGGGTTCGGGTCGAGCCGCTCATGCACGATCCGGCCGGCCAGCCGCTGGCCGGACTAAGCGACGGCCTTAGCGCCTATCGCGGCTTCGCCCGGGTTACGGTCGATTACGAAATGCTTGCCGACCCCGCCGCCGGCCTGCCGGAGTCCGAGCCCGGCACGCTCCTGGCCCATCGCATCGAGCCGGCCGAGGAGCACGTGCTGCTGCCCGGCGACGCGCTGGCGTGGCCGGGCAATCCGGCGGCCGTGTTCTCGGCCGACGCCCGCGGCACGGTGCGCCTCCCCGCCACGCGGCATCGGCTTGCGTGGTACCGCGTGGTGCGTCCGCCGTGGCCGGTCATCCGGTCGAGCACGGGCGCGCTCAGCCAGGCCGAGTTCCTCGGCGCGACGGCCGGCACGCTGCTGTTCGAGGGCGCCGTCGCCCGGCGCGAGTTCCTCCGTCTTTCCGAACTGCACGCCGCCGAGCACGTGTGGCGGCTCGAGTACAGCTTCCGCGAGAACCCGCTGCTGCCCGCCGCCGACCTGCTGCCGACGGCCGACTTCGCCGCGCTGCTGCAATTTGGAGAATAGAGGTGGGGTACGTTGAGCGAATCGGGAGGATGGACTGAACAGGAGTCAAAGTGAAGTAATTCATCCACGAAGGACACGAAGACCACGAAGCATCAGATAAAGGGCTCTATCTTCGTACCCTTCGTGTCCTTCGTGGATGTCATGTCCTCTGTGGCTCGCCTAATCGTCCGCGACTTCACTTGGCTGAAGTGTTGCCCCCTATTAGTATTGAACCGCTCCTGATGATCTTCATATTCGGATATCCCCGCGACGTGGGCGGAGCCGGCACCGAGCTGTGGCATACGCTGAAGCTGTGGCGACGGATGGGCCTGGACGTGACGCTCGTTCCCACCTGGCAAGCCGACCCGGCGTGGCGCCGCCGCCTCGACGCGCTCGGCTGCCACACGGTCCAATGCACGCCGGAGCGGCTCGACACCATCCCGGGGCTGGCCGGCAGCGTGGCAGCGGCGTGGTGCAACGAGCACTTCGCGGCCGTCGCGCCGGGGCTGCGTGAACTGGGCTGCCACACGGTTTGGGCCGGCTGCATGAACTGGCTGTTCCCGGCCGAGCGGCTGCACTATCGCCGCCACGGGACGTTCGACCGTTACGTATTCCAAAGCCGCTACCAGCGCGATCAACTCGTGCCGCAGCTCGCGCGGTTCGGCTACCGGCCGGAGCAAGGGCGGGTGATTCGCGGCGCGTTCGACCCGGGCGAGTTCCCCTTCCGCCCGCGTCCGCACGCCGAAGGCGAGCCGCTGGTGATCGGCCGCGTCAGCCGGGCGTCGCCGGAGAAGTTTTCGCGGCGCACCTGGGCCGTTTACCGACGCACGCCGCACCCCATTCGGGCCCGGGTGCTCGGGTTCACCCCCGAGGTGGCCGCGCACACGGGCGAGCCGCCCCCGTGGGCCGAGTGCCTTCCGCCGGGCAGCCAAACGGCGGCCGAGTTCCTGCCAACGTTGCACGCGCAGGTGTTCGCCGGCGCCACGGCGGAGAACTGGCCCCGCGCGGGCCTGGAGGCGATGGCCTCGGGCGTACCGCTGGTGGTCGACCGCCGCGGCGGCTGGCGCGAGATGATCCGCCACGGCCACACCGGCTTTCTGTGCGACACCGACGACGACTTCGCCTACCACACGGCCCGCCTCGCCCACGACGAGGAGCTGCGCATGCACATCGCCTACCAGGCCCGGCGCGAGTTGGAACAGCGCCTCGCCGAGCCGGCCGCGCTGGCCGCGGAGTGGCGGAAATTGCTAGGTGTCAGGTGTCAGGTGTCAGAAAGAGACGCGCTGGCGCGGACACCCGACCGGCCGCGATAGCGCGTTCTGACACCTGACACCTGACACCTAATACGATGAAAATCGCTGCGGTTTGCTGCACGTATCTCCGCCCGGTGCAACTGGGGCAGCTTATTCACTGCTTCCTGAAGCAGGATTATCCGGCCGGGCTGCGCGAGTTGGTCATCCTCGACGACGCGGGGCAGTATGCCGAGCAGTCGGGGCCGGGCTGGCGGCTGGCGACGGCCCCGCGCCGGTTCGCCGCCCTGGGGCAGAAGCGCAACGCCGCGGCGCGGCTCGTTTCGCCCGACGCCGACGCCCTGGCCGTCTGGGACGACGACGACTTGTACCTGCCGTGGGCCCTGCGGGCCAGCGCCGCCGCGCTGCGGGCCGCCGACTGGTCGCGCCCGTCGGTCGTGCTGCACCCCAACCCCGACGGCTCGCTCCGGCAGCACCGCACCGGCGGGCTGTTCCACGGCGGCTGGGCCTACCGCCGCGCGGCGTTCGAGGCGTCGGGCGGGTATCCGCCGGAAATGGACAACGGCGAAGACCAGGGCCTTGCCGCCCGGCTCCAAGCGGCCGGCGCCACCGAGGCCGACCCGCTGGCCCTCGGCTTCCGCCCCTTCTACATATACCGATGGGGAAGCGCCGCCGGCTGGCATCTTTCCGCCTTGGGACCGCGGGGATACCGGAAGCTCGGGGCACTTTCGGCCGCCGCGCGCCGCGGTGCCATGACGCCTATCGCTCCGCCGCCGGGCGTCGACCTCGACCGCCCGCAAATCGTGCCCGGGGTGAGAGCCAGGGTGTTTTAATGACGAAGGACGAAATTCAAATGCCCAAGCAAGCCCGAAATGCGAAGCACGAAGGAGGCAGGAACCCGGCGCCTTCGGATTTTCGGATTTCGTGCTTCGACATTCCTTCGTCATTTGAATTTCGACATTCGACATTCCCCCGCCGGTGGTTTGACAAGCTTGAACACTGCCACGCCGGCGCCACGGCCGTGGTGCTGGCCACCGGCCCATCGCTGGCCGACCTGGACGACGCGGCACTCAAGGCCTTCTGCCGCGGCCGCGTGGTGTTCGCCGTGAAGCAGGCAGTGCTGCGCTACCCGCGGGCACAATACCACGTGGTCAACCCGGTGCACTGGCAGCC
>CAYPWB010000119.1:12507-15118 GCA_964414315.1 uncultured Planctomycetaceae bacterium
GCACCGGCCGGTGGTGTTTTCGTCAAACTGGGTGCCGAACGCGCCGCTGCCGGGGTCGGATTACCACTTCGAAATGCGCGGCTGCGGAGACCGAGAGCAGGCGCTGGTAGTCACGCGCGACTGGAACCGGTCGCTCGCGGCGGTGCAGCACGAGCGGCAGTGGGGGCCGGGCATCATGCTGGAACTGGTCGTGCCGCTGGCCGTCCACTTCGGCGTCGGCCGGTTGATCGTCGCCGGCTGGGACCTGGCCCCGCCCGACGCCCCGCGCTACCCGCACGCCGCGCCGGTGCCCAACCCTATCGAACTGTACCCGTGGGAAACGTCGGCCACCATCGCCGCAAGCGGCCACTACTATCGCTGGCTGAAGGACCGCGGCGTGGAACTCGAACTGCTCTCGCGGCGTTCGCACCTGTCGCCGGAGATCCCCAGAATTTAGGTGTCAGGTGTCAGTGCGCTGTCGCGTTGCGCAGTCGGCCGCGCGAGCGCGTCTCTGACACCTGACACCTGACACCTGACACCTGACACCTGTCATCTGACACCTTTATGAGGTTCCCATGCTCGTTGCCGCGCTGCAAACTGCCCGCGGAGGGAGTGTCGGCGTGCCCGGCAAGAATACGCTTCCGGTTCGGGGCTTGCCGCTGTTCGCCCACACGCTAAAGGCCGCAATGCACACGCCCGAGATTGCCGGCGTGTGGACCAGCACCGACATGCCGGAAATCGCCGCGTGGGCCGAAGGCTCGGGCTGCCGGGTGATTCGCCGCCCGGCGGAGTTGTGCGGGGCAGATGCTTCGCACCACGACACGATTCTGCACGGGCTGGGCTGTATCGAGGCCGAATTGGGCCGGCCGGTCGACGCGCTGGTGATCCTGCTGGGCAACGCGGCCGGGGCGACCGCGGCCGACCTCTCGGCGGCCGTCCGCGCGCTCGAGGCCGACCCGGCGCTCGACTCGGTCGAAAGCGTCAGCCCGTTTCCCATGTTCAACCCGTTCCGGGCCCTGTGCCGCAACGAGAACGGCCTGCTCGAAACGATCGTTCCCCAGGCGTGGATTCGTCGCCGCAGTTCCGGCCGGACCAACGACCGGCGCGCGGCCGGCGAGGTGCTGTTCTTCAACGGCAGCTTTTGGGCCGTCCGCCGCCGCGCCCTCTTGGCCCCGGGCGGGCTCCTGCCGTTCCCCTGGTTGGGTAAGCGCATCCTCCCCTACGTGCAGCCGCCGCGAATGGAACTCGACGAACCCTGGCAGATGCCCGTGCTGGCGGAATGCGCGCCTTGACGTGCCCCAGGCTGTTGGAGTTCACGCTTTAGCGTGCAGGACACCGCTTTGCTTGGTTTGCACGCTGAAGCGTGAACTCCAACAGCGTGCTCCTTGCCCATGTTGGAGTCAACTCCAACAGCGTGCTTCGTTTCGGTCGAAGGGCCATCGATGGATCGCATGAACAACCCCCTCACCCCCGCCGTTCTGACGAACCTTGCCCGGCCCGACCTGCTCACCGGAACCGTGCGCAGCCTGGCCCGTGCCGGCCTGGTCGATATCCGCCTGCACGTCGATCGCATCGGGCAGGGGCACGGCCGGGCGTACCTCGATGCGCTGCACGCATTGGCGGAACCGGGCGGGGCCGCCGACCCGGATGGCTGGGTGTTGTTGTGCGAGGACGACATCGTCGTACCCCGCGGCCTGGGCAAGTACCTGGCAACCGTGTGCGAGGGGCTCGACACCCATCGTCGCCGGCTTGGGTTTGCCACGCTGTATTGCAGCCTGGGCTATCGCGACTGGGTGGCGGCGCACCCGATCGCCGATGTGCCGCAATTCGGCCGATTGATTCCCAACGACTGCTACGCCGGTACCCAGTGCATCCTGTTTCCCACCGAGTCGCTTGCGAAACTGCTGCCGGTTATGCGGCGATGCCGCGCCGAGGCGCCGGCCTGGAACGGCGACCGGCTACTCGGCCGCGCCGCCCAACAGGCGGGCCTGGAGGCCTGGTGCCATCGACCCAGCCTCGTCGACCACCGCGGCCGAGATGCCAGCACCCTCGCCAGCCGCGCCGACAACCTCGCCATGACCGCCGCCGATTACGTAGGCGACCGGTGGGAGCCGGGAGATGGGAGATAGGAGTTGGGGAAGACGCTCGCGCGGAGGCCCTACCGTCCCTCCCCAACTCCCATCTCCCAACTCCTAGCTCCCATCTCCTATGATCATCCGCCTGATTCGCGAAGCGACCTCGCCTGCCGCTAGCGGGCCGTTCCAGGGGCAATACCTATTGCAGCGGGCGCTGCGGCGGTACGGGCCGGCGTGGCTGCGGATCGGCGGCGCACTTGCCGAGGACGAGCTGCCCTGGTTCTGGTGCTGGCTCGACGCCCCGGCTGCCTGCCGGTGCGCGGCCGAAGGGCGCCCCTTCATCCTTGGGCCGAATGTGCTGTTCCACGACAGCCGCCGCCCGGGCAAACTGGCCCACGAGCGGCTCTTGTGCAACGCGGCAAGCTGCCGGCTGCTGTTCACCGAATCGGCCTGGTACCGGGAGCTGATCGCCGCGCACCTTGGGCCCGCCAACCGCGCGCCCATCGCCCTGTGGCCGTATCCGGTCGAAGCGGGAGCTGGGAGTTGGGAGTTGGAAG
>CAYPWB010000120.1:0-10995 GCA_964414315.1 uncultured Planctomycetaceae bacterium
CGATGCCCGGCAGCCAACAGGACGGGCATCCGCCGCGCGTCGGCAAGGCCGGCCAAAAGTGTGCCGTTGGCCGGCAGGGGGCCGCCGAGCGAGACCACGCCGGCGAAGTGGCGCGGGTGTGCCAGCGCAATTCGAAGCGCCATGGTGCCGCCCGAGTCGAATCCGGCCAAGAAAATCCGATCGGAATGTACGTGGTACTTCGCACGAGCCGTTTCCATGCCGTCGAAGATCCGTTGCTCCGCCAACGCAACATGCCGCTCGGCCTGGCGCCAATCGTAGCCGCCGGAGCCACCGGCCGACTCCGTCCCTTGGGTCGGAAACGTGCCGCGCGGCGCGACGGCAATGTAGTTGCGCATGCTGAGCATCGGCATGACCCGCAGCAATTGCCGCTCGTCGGCCCCGGGGCCGTGCAACCAAACGACCAGCGGATACGCGTAGCCCGGCTCGTAATGCATGGGGGCGAACAGGGCACAGGCCGAATCGCTGCCCGGCCCGGAAAAGGTGCCGGCTTCGATGTGCAGTGGCGTTTGGGAAACGGCGCCGGCGACGGGCGGTTGCAACAGGAACGTGCGATCCATGGCAGGCGATTTCCGGGTTGCACGAGACAAGGTGAGTGGCAGAAACAAATCCGGCTCTTCCATTTCTTGGTGCAAACCCGTCGGCCGAATGACAGAGTTCCGTCCAATCAAGCGGACGGCACGACGGAGCGTGCCTGCTGCGCTTGCCGTGGTTGCGCCGTGAAGTGGAAGGGGCCACTCTACCGCAAACGCGAGCCGCTTGTCAACTGCAAGAGGAGTCTCCCAGTCGCCCTAAATTGCCAAGGCCTCGTCATGTTCCCGGCTTCGCTTCGCTATCGGTTTCTTGCTCTCCGGTTTCGGCTTCGCCCGCTTCTACGGGCACCGCGGCGTCGTGGCCGGCCAAGTGCCGGAAGTCGGGTTCGGGCGATGCCTCGAATCCCATTTCATCCAGCGAAACACCGGAAGGGACGGCATATTCTCTGGCAATCGTACGCTTGTGGAACTCCTCGTCGCCTCGGCTGTACCGCCATGCAGCGATCCAGACGCCCATCAAGGTGAGCACGAAAAGTCCTCCGGCAATGGCTCCAATGTAGGGGTTCGGCCGCGGGACGGCCGGTGGATACCACACGGCGCGGGTGCCGATCAACAGTGGCGCCAACTGCCAAGGGCCGCTTTCGCCGGCGGCGATTTCCTCGGGCAAGCGTCCACGCCGGTAGGCCCATGTCTTGAAGAAGAAACCCGCAACCCGGACGTGTTCCGCATATTCGCGATCGGCCCCCAGCGGCATGCCCTCCGGCAATTCGCGCACGCAGAACCACAGGGGGTTTCTTTGCGAATCGGGCGTGTACAGGGCGATCTGATAGTAGTGATCGATGCCGAAGCGGGCGATGATGTCGGGATCGTGCACTTCAATGCGTTCGGCGCGCCGCGCGGTCCCTTCCAATTCCACCAGCACCCCGTAATGACGCTGCGGATCGTTGAACAAGGGAACGACCGACCAGCGTTTCTCGCCCTGCAGGTCGGTCCATACCCGGGGCTCCGGGGCCTTGGCAAGCGCCTGCTGGGCCGCTTCCGCGAGTTGGCCCGGCTTCGCGCGGCCGACCGCGGCCAGTAGTTGGTAGAACGCCTCCCGGTCGCGTGCGGTCAGGGGGCGGCGATTCTGAATCTCTTCGAACAGGCTGACGTCCATCCCCAGGTCGCCCAGCAGGGTCGGCGGATGCCACGCAATGCGCGGGGCAACGAACACCGGCAATGCCTGCTCCGGCTCGGACCCGGCAAACTTCAGAAAAATGCCGTACAAGGTCGCGCGCTCGGAGAGCGGTTCCTCCTGAACCTTCCAATCGACCGGAACATCCTCGACCAGCACCACCCCAACCTGCCCTTGCGGCTCCAATTCCAGCGTGCACCGATAGTATTCCGGCAACTCGAACCGCTCCACGACTTCGGGCACCGGCTCCAGTTTCTCGATGGCGGTGACACGCCCGGCCAGCCAGGACAACTCACCGCGCGACGCGTCCGGGTCGGCAAATACTTCCGTCACGGGAAACCGAGGCTGGGCCCACCGCTCGATGTCGACTTTCCGAAATCGGTCCAGCCGGTACATGATGCGCAGCATCGTTTCTTCGTCGTCGGGCCCGAAGGGACGATAGTCGCTAAGCCGCTCGAACTGGCTTTCGTCAATGCCGAATCGGCTGAGCAAATCACGAGAACCAGTGATGGGCCCCGCCGACGGTTCGTCGTCCTCCGAAGGGGAAGGCGATGGGGAACGCGGCTCCGTCGCAACCCCAACCTGCGGCGGCTGCGGCGGCAGCGCCTCGGAATCGTCCTCGGCCTGCACCCACGAGGCAACCCAAGCCGTCACCAGTAATGCCGTCACGACGTGCCGAACCACGGTTTGCAGTCCTTTCTCGAAAGTAGGTCGTGCCGTCGCGAAGGAGCAACGGCACGCAAAACTAGAACAAGCCTCACGCACGATCGATAGCGTCTGCCGAGGACTCCGGCTCGGTGCGGGCAGGTCGGGTTCGCCAGTAAACATACCCGGCCAGGATGGCACTGAACGCCAGGGCCGCGCCGAGCACCGTCCACGGCGAGCCGGGGTCGGCCGGTTCGACGGCCGGAGCCGGCGGCGCCGGTTTCCAACGGATACCGCGGGCCAGCAGCGCCGGCGCCGTCCGAAGGGTATCGGTCGCTTCATACGCCAGCCGCTTGAAGAAGAATCCGACCACTTCGGCCCGCTCCTCTAGTTCCATCCCGGTGGGAAATTCGTCGGGCAACTCAAGGCAGAAGAATACGACCGGCATCGAGGGGTTGTCGTCGGGGAACAGCCAAACCTGGTAGTACCGGTCGATGCCGTAATCGTTCTTCGGCGGCCTTAGCGGAAAGGCTCCTCGCACCGTGCCCCGCAGGCGGACGAGTTGCCCGCGATAGTCCTTCGACTGCCGGAAGAGTTGGACGAAGCTCACGCGCCCCTTCGAGGCCTGCTCCAATTCGTCCGGCTCGGCTTCGGCCAGGATGCGCAGCAGATGGAACCAGCCGTCGTGCTCGGCGGCGCCGCGGAAGAACGTATCGTCGCGTACCGGCGCCAAGTAGGCGGGCTTCACTCCCGGAAAGTACTCGCCCTCCGGTTCTTCCGCAGGCTGGACTTCCCGTGGCGACAGGAACGTGCCTGGAATGGCGTTTTCTCCCTGCCGGTTCTGGAGGCGTGTGTCGACCTCCGCATCCCGGGGGATTTCATCCTGCCTCGCGGGGGAAAACATCGCTTCGAGCGCCCGGCCGATCGTCGGACCGTGGCGGACCTCGCGAGCCAGAAAGATCACCAGCCCCAAGGTTGCCACCATCAGCAACAGCCGCCACTGCTCGCGGCGGGCCAGGTAGTTGCGGGAGGTCGGAGGTCGATTGGTTCGGTTCACAGGGCAAATTTCCGGCAAATGGAAGCGAAAACGTATCCTAAGGCATTGTATGCCCCAAGGCGGGGGCCAGCAAGCTAATCGGTCGGCCCGCAACGGACTATTGCCGCGGCACTTCGGAAAAACCGGCACCGGCCGGAAGCTTCCGCACCACGGCCGAGCGCTCGCAGGCCGGTCGTTCGGCAGCGGGGGGGACGATCGGTCCGCAGGGCCCACATTTTCGGAATCAACGGGCGTGTCCAAGGTTTGCAAGCGGTTTTCCCCCGGGGGGGGCCGATGCTATAATGTCTGGTATTCGCCCTGACAAGCCCCGACTGGGGAATAAGTTCCCTAGGGTTGGTGCGAAGCGTACATTGTAGATTCGCGGCGCGTGCACAGGATTCGGGCCCGAGCCGTCGGGTAGGCCGCGGCGTCGGCAGTGCGATGTTTTATTCGGGGCGGAAAGGAGCGGCGAACTTGGCGCTTTCGCTGGCCGAATTCAACCGCCTGGTCGACGAGCATGCTTCCGCACTCTACCGTATGGCCTACCGCATGGTGGGCGATCGGCACGAGGCCGAGGACCTTGTGCAGGATGCTTTTCGTTCGGCGTGGAATAGTCGACGTCTGTTCGAGCACGGCAGAGGGGAACGTGCTTGGCTGGCGTCGATCCTGAGACGGCGTGTGGTGGACCATTGGCGCCGACCGCACCCCCCTACGGTGCTGGCTGGAGAGCAGAAACTCGATGTCGGCGTTGCCGGCGACGACCCGCTTCGCGACGATATCTCCGACGAAATGCAGCAGGCCCTTGGCCGCTTGCCCGAAGAGTTGCGCGAAACACTGCTCTTGGTCGTCGTGGGTGAGTTGACTCACCAGGAAGCGGCGGATTTGCTCGATATTCCCCTCGGTACGGTCCTTTCTCGCGTGAGCAGGGCCAGAAAACGATTGCGGGAATACTTAATGGCCGCCAGCACCAAATAGTAGGGTGTAGGTGTCCGTCGTCGTGAAACCGTCCCATGTCTAAACCTGATTCACACCCTTGGATCGACGCGCAGCTTCGCCGGGTTCCCGTGCCCGACGGACTCGTGGAGCGACTGCGCGAGGTCGCCCTTGCCGACGACGCCGGATTGGACGACGCCTTGTGCGGGGTATCGGTCCCCGAGGGATTTGCCGGACGCCTCCGATGGTCGATCGCCGCCGACGATTCCGGCCTCGATGCCCTGCTGCGCGACGTGCCGGTCCCGTATCGGGTGCTGCGCAACCTGCGGGCAACCCCGGGTTACCGGCTGACGCTCCAACGAATGGCAAACTGGGTGGTCGCTGCCACCTTGCTGGTGGCGATCGGGCTCTCGTATCTCGGAGCGGCCATGGGGCTGCTGATCGCCGGGCTGCCGATGCGTCCCGAACCGCAGCCGGAATTGGCGTGGTTCGTGACGGGCGAACTGCTGCCGGATATGTCGGAAAACGCGTTGGGCGTGGTGCAGATCGAATCGCTCGCGGAGGCGGCACCGAGCGAAGGCGCGAGCGGCGCTTCCCGTGACGACGAATGGCCGCAACCCCCGGCCCTGATGGACCTGACCACGCCCTCGACGCCGCTTCCGAGCGGCCGGGAACGGGAGTTCGCGCACCGGCTGCCCGGCGGGCTGGACCCGATGCTCGACGTAACCCCATACCGTTGGGGGTTAAGTGCCTTAGGAGCCCACGAACCGTTCGACGAGCCTCCCGCTTGGCGCGAGGCCCGTGCGCTTCGGCCGCGAGGAATTCCGGCGCCGACGGTGGCCGGCTTCGATTCGCGGGTCTGGATTCGCCACCGCGTGTTCCCGTTCGTTTCCACGGCGGCCGACGAATCGTTGCGATCGGTTTCGGTTCCGCTGAACGTGGGCACGGAAAGCTTCGAACTAACTCGCCGCAGCGTGGCGGAAGGCCGGCTCCCGCCACCGGACCGGATTCACCCGGAGGAGTTTCTCGCCGCGCTCGACTACGGCTTTCCGCAGCCGGTGGAGAAGTCGGCCCGCGTGTCCCTTTTCGGCGGTCCGAGCCCCTTCCTGCCGGGAGCGTTCGTGTTGCAGGCCGGGGTTCAGGCGGCCGAGTTGGCTTCACCGCCGCGCCCGCCCGTTCACGTGATTCTCGCGGTCGACGTCTCCGCCGGGTTCCGCGGGGAACAACGGATTTCGATCCTTCGGCACGCGATGGACGAACTGTGCCGTCGGCTGCTGCCCGACGACCGCCTCTCGCTCGTGGCCTTCCATCGTCGCGCCGAGGTGGTGGCCGAGCGGGCCGGACCGGAGGACGCCGAACGGTTGCAAGCGGCGCTGGACCGGGTTGTGGGCGAGGGGGCAACCAATCCCGGGGCCGGGCTGGCGGCCGCGTATGCCCTGGCGAACACGCCCGATCGGTCGCAGCCCGAACTTCGCCCTCTGGTCGTGCTCTATACCGACGGAGCGCCGGAGTTGCCGCTTGGCACGTCCGCACGCCTTGAACGCCACGTTTCCGAAGCCGCTGCCGCAGGCATCCAACTGCACGTTGTGGCTTCCCGCTCCGCGACCGAAACCTTCAACGCGCAACTGGAGGGTTTCGCTTCGTCGGGCTCCGGCCGTTTGTGGCCGGCCGACGATTCGCGTCAATTCGCGCGGGTGCTTCAGGAGGCGATGACCGGGCAATCGCAACGGGTGGCCGAGAATGTTCGCCTTTCAATCCGGTTCAAGCCGAAGGCCGTCCCGTTCTACCGGCTGCTCGGGCATGAGCCCGGCGCCGCCACCATGGATGCCGACGGCGTATTGCATGCAGGGGAGTCGGGTACGGTATTGTTCGACGTGTTCCTGCGTCCCGACTTGAGTCCCGGCGAAATCATCGCCACGGCAGAGCTTTCGTGGCGCGAACCGGGGGGCGGGTTGCACCAGCAGGAAACGGTGGTTCTCCGGCGCCGCGATGTGCCGGCCACCTGGATCGAGTCGGCGGCGTCTTGGCAAGCTGCCGTCGCCGCGGCCGAGGCCGGCGAACTGCTGCGGCGAAGCATCTACACGCAGCTTCGCCCACGCCCGGGAACGCTCGCCAATCTGGCCGAATTCCTGGAACAGGTCGACTCCGAACTGTGGCAAGAGCCATCGTTCCGCGAGTTGGCAAACGTCGTGCGGCAAGCGGTAAGGGCGCGGCCGCACCGAGGAGGGGGAACAAACTAGGCTGGTTTAGGGAATGGAAAACCGAAACGGCGGCGTGCAACGGCTTGTGCATTACTCCAATCGAGGTTACCCTGAAGAGGATTGATTGGTGGAGGCCGGGGCAGGGGAACGGCCTGGACGCGGCGAGGCGGCGGGAACCGGACCGCCTAGCCCGGCAGACCCGAACCTCACCCCGGCGTTCCGGCAACTCGTAAGCCAGCCGGCCGGGCGGTTTCGGAACCCGCCCCCGGAATGATCGTCGCTCGACGGTTCTTTGCTCGGATGATCGCAAGGAGAAAGATAGTATGACAATGCAGAGAGGACGCGGCGTCTGGGCCTGCGTGCGAATCGTATCGTTGATGGGCGCCGTGCTGCTGACGGCCGCGCCAAGTCGGGCCGTCGAGGAAAGTCGGAAGTTCCTCGAAGCGCTGCGCGAGCGCGGGCTGTACGACCAGGCGATCTATTACCTGGAAACCATGAAAGACAGCCCGCTGGCCGACGAGGAATTCAAGCAGGTTATCGATTACGAGGCCGGGGTCACGCTCATCAACGCGGCGATGACCGGCCGAGCGGTGGCGGTGCGCGAGACACAACTCGAACAGGCGAGGACGCACCTCGACCGGTTCGTGAAAGAGCATCCCGGGCATCCGTTCATCTTCTCGGCACGTTCCCAGCTTGCCAATTTGCTGGTGCAGCGCGGGCGCATCGAGCGCGAGAAAGCCGACGAGGCCGAAGACGACCCGGCAGTGCGCAAGCAGCACGCCGAGGCGGCCCGCAAATTGCTCGACGAGGCCGAGATCGTTTTTCAGGAGCAGGAATCGCAGGCCATCGAAGAACACGAGCGTTTCCCCAAGTTCATTCCCCAAGAGGAAACCAAGCAGATCGAGGAACGCGACCAGGTGCGTCGCGACATCCTCGAAGCCCGCATGGCCCTGGCCGGGGTCAAGTACGAGTTGGCGCTCACGTATCCGGAAGACAGCGCCGACTACAAGAAAATCATGACCGAGGCCGCCGAGCGGTACGGCAAGATCTATGAGTTGTACAGCACGCGGTTGGTCGGCCTGTACGCCCGGATGTGGGAAGGACGCTGCTACAAGGAATTGGGCGACCACAAGCGGGCGTTCGAGGCGTTCGAGGAGTTGCTCGAACAGCCCGACGAGCCGGCGGCGTTTCGGGCCCTGGCCAATCGGGTTACCGTGCTGCTGTTGGAAACGTGCCTCCTCCCGGGAGTGAAGGAGTATAAGAAG
The DNA here is from genome assembly GCA_964414315.1 of uncultured Planctomycetaceae bacterium. Lineage (GTDB taxonomy): Bacteria > Planctomycetota > Planctomycetia > Pirellulales > Thermoguttaceae > PWXP01. Next base: position 7,806 of record CAYPWB010000120.1, read on the forward strand.
GCCGTCGACCGGGGATCGGCCTGGCTGGAGTCGGCGCGGGGGGCCGAGGAAACGAGCATCGAGGGGCTGGCCATCCGCTACTATACGGCGACGGCGTCTCTCGAATACGCGAAAACCCTCAACAAGGACGATCCGAAGGAGTCGAAACTGCGCGATACGGCGCGCGCCGAGGCACGAAAGGCGCTGCAATTCGTCGCTCGCATGCCGGGCGATTACCAGCGCCGCGCCCGCGAGCGCCTGGCCGAGATGGGGGTTGATCAGGACCAGGGCGAGCCGCGCACGTTCGTCGACGCCCGCGACCGCGGCAAGGACGAGTTGAACAAGGTCGAGATGCCCGACCGCGATCCGGCCGATCGTGAGCAGGCCGCCGAAGACGCCGTGCGGTATTTCCGTCTTGCGATGCGTTTGGCCGACGGATCGGTCGAGCCGGACGACCTGAACGTGGTGCGGTACTACTTGGCGTTTCTGTACTGGATGCGCAACGACTTCTACCGCGCCGCGGTCATGGGCGAGTTTCTCGCGCGGAAGTATCCCAGCGGCATAGCGGCCCGTCAGGGGGCCAAAATCGCCTTGGCGGCTTACGCAAAGATGTTCAGCGACGCCAAGCCGGGCGAGGATCGGCAATGGGAAATCGACCGAATGGTCGACATTGCCCAGTTCATTACCAGGCAGTGGCCCGACGCCCCCGACGCCGCCGACGCCTGGATGATGCTTGTCCGCAGCGCGGTGGTCAGCCGGGAACTCGATCAGGCCCGCCAGTACCTGGCCAACATTCCCGACACCGCGCCGCAGCGAGGCGAGGCCGAACTGCTGATCGGTCAGACCATGTGGTCCAACTACGCAAGCCAGGTTCGCCTGCCCGACGACGAGCGGCCCGACCCGGAGCAACTCGCCGCGCTGGTCGACGGGGCCAAGTCGGTGCTGGAGGCGGGCGTCACGCGCATGAAGGAGCATGTGGAACAGGGGAGCGAAATCACGTACACGTTGTGCACTGCCGTGCTCTCTCTGTCGCAAATCCTCATCAACCAGGGCGATACCGAAGCCGCAATCCAATGGCTCGACGATCCGGTGGTCGGCGTGGTGCCGCTCGTGCGCGAGGGCGCCGCGGTGACCGACCGGGGCGCGTTCCGCGTGGAAACGTACAAGGCGGCTCTCCGCGCCTACGTCGGCCAGCAGGAGCTTGACAATGCCGAAGCCATCATGCAGGAACTGGAAGAAGCCATCCAGCAGCAGGGCGACGCCGACGCCGAAGAACGCCTGACGCGCATCTACATCAGCCTCGGGCGCGACCTCGAGCAACAGCTCGAAATGCTTCGCAGCGAAAACAAACGCGCCGAGCAGAAGAAGGTATCGGAAGGCTTCAAACTGTTCCTCAAGCGGATTCTGGCGCGGCCGGGCAACACGTTCAGCTCGTTGAACTGGATTGCGGAAACCTTCTACGGCCTGGGCTCCGGCCTCGACCCGGGCGGGCAGAAACTGCCGGCCGATGCGGAAAACTATTACACCCAGGCGGCCCGCGCGTACGTGACCATTCGCAACAAGCTGCGCGAGGACCCGTCCTTCGGACCGGACGGCGCCGAACTGAGCATCAATATCCGCCTGGCCCGGTGCCTCCGCCGTTTGCAACAGCACGAGAACGCACTGAAACTCCTGCTGGCCGTCCTGGAAGAGAAGCCGATGATGATCGACGCCCAGCTCGAAGCCGCGTATACGTACCAGGCCCGGGGCGCTGAAAAAGCCGGATACTACCGGCTCGCCATGCTTGGCAGCAGGCAGTACCCGCAGTTCTGGGGCTGGGGAAAGATCGCCAATCGGGTGGCTCGCAGCCCCAAGCACGCCGGCGTTTTCCACGAGGCCCGCTACAACTTGGCCGTTTGTCGCATGGAATACGGCCTCACCCTCTCGGGAAGCGAACGGAAAGAGACGCTTGAGCGGGCGAAGCAGGACATCCTCATCATCCAGAAGCTCTATCCCGAAATGGGAGGCGAGGAGTGGGCTGGGAAATACAACGAGTTGTTCAAACGAATCCAGAAGGTGCTCGGCGAGTCGCCCACCGGGCTTCCTGAACCACAGAAGGTAGAAGACATAGTTCCCGCGTCGGAGAATTAGCACGCCGGGCGGTTCCATCACAATGAGGAAAGGAGTTGTTTCATGAATTTGCGTTCTCTTGTCGTCTTTGCCTCCGTTTGGCTCGTGGGTGCGTCACTGGCCCAAGGCAACGACACGATTCGAGCGGGCAGCCGGACCCTGGCGGGCCGGATCCTCAAGATGTCGCCGCTGCAAATCGTGATCGAGGTCCAGGGCGTCGACCAGGAGGTTCCGGTCAACCAGATCGACACGGTATTCTATGAGAATGAGCCGACCAGCCTGAAGACCGCACGCAGCAACATTGCCAACCGCGCCTATGAAAACGCGCTGGCGGCCCTGGAGCGGATCGACCGTGCCGGCATTTCCCGCCGCGAAGTCCTCCAGGAAATCGACTACCTGACGGCCTACTGCGAGGCCCAAATCGCCTTGCAAGGCAACGGCGACCTGCGTGCGGCGGGCAGCAAGATGATCGCCTTTGCCAAGGAGAACGAGGGTCACTACCGGTTCCTGGAAGCCAACGAGGTGGTCGGCGATTTGCTGGTTGCCCTCGGGCAATACGCCAGTGCCGAGAGCTACTATGCCCGGCTTGCCGCGGTCCAGTGGCCCGACTACAAAATGCGAGCCGGCGTGGCCGTGGGCCGGGCGCGGCTCGCGCAGGGAAAAATTGCCGAGGCCGCGCAGGCCTTCGACAGCGTGCTGGCCGTCTCCGACGCGGAGGGCGAGGCGGCCGAGACCCACCGCCTCGCCGCCCGGCTGGGAAAGGCCATCTGCGACGCCTCGACCGGCAACCCCGACGAGGCGGTCAAGACCATTGAAGACATCATCATGCGGGCCGACCCCGAGGACATCGAACTGCACGCCCGCGCGTACAACGCCTTGGGAACGGCCCACCAGAAGGCCGGGCGGACGCAGGACGCCCTGCTGGCGTTTCTGCATGTCGACACCCTCTATTTCCGGGTTTCCGACGCCCATGCGGAGGCGCTTTCCCACCTGGTCGAGTTATGGAACGAGGTCGGCAAGACGGAGGAGTCCCTCCGCGCCCGGCAGATTTTGGACGAGCAGTACAAGAACAGCCCTTGGGCCAATTAGGTTCGCGCCGGGG
>CAYPWB010000120.1:11095-14957 GCA_964414315.1 uncultured Planctomycetaceae bacterium
CGTCCCCCTCGCGTATTTCGGAGGAAACAGGCCGCGCCGCCGACCGGAAAACGGTTGCCCCGGGGAATAATTCCCCTCCCATGGGTGCGAAAAGGGAGGTAGGGTCTTTACGGAGCCTGTAAGGTCTTGTTACACTAGAGTTGCTTGGGAGTGTCGGCATTCCTGAGCACCGCCAACACACCAACAATTCAGAGTTTCCTTATTTCTGTGGAGGTTAAGATGCGGCACCGGTTTTGTACGGGATGGCTTGGGGCGGGCTTGTGCTCGTGGGTCTTGCTGGCGATGGTGTTGGGAACGTTCTCGGCCGTCGCCTTGATGGGCGAACAGCCGCTGATGGCCGCGGAGGAGGGCGGGGAACTGGCGGGGGAGGAAGTGCCTCCCGCGCAGCCCGGAGCGGCCGACCCGGATACCGTCGAGCGCGAGAGCACCCTGGCGTGGATGTTCAAGTCGCTCGGATGGATGTATAGCGTCGTCTTCCTCAGCCTCTCCTTCACGCTGGTGGCCCTGTTCGTCATGAACCTGTTGATGGCCCGGCGCGAGAACGTCGTGCCCGTGGCCCTGGTCGAGGGCTTCGAGGCGCACCTGAATGAGAAGCGGTATCAGGAAGCCTATGAAATGGCCAAGAACGACGAATCGTTCCTCGGCCAGGTCCTCTCCGCCGGCCTTGCCAAGCTTTCGGCCGGATACGAGCAGGCCATCGAAGCCATGCAGGAGGTGGGCGAAGAAGAGAACATGAAAATGGAACACCGGCTGAGCTACATGGCTCTGATCGGCACCATCAGCCCGATGGTCGGGCTGCTGGGAACGGTGCAGGGTATGATCGCGTCGTTTAGCGTGATTGCCAACTCGCCGACGGCGCCCCAGCCGGCGCAATTGGCGGTCGGTATTTCCACGGCGTTGTTCACCACGCTGGTGGGTTTGTTCATCGCCATTCCGGCCATCGCCGCGTACAACCTCATCCGCAACCGCGTGCAGCGGTTGGTGCTCGAGGTGGGTATCCTCAGCGAGGGCCTCATGAGCCGCTTCGCAAGTGTCGGCAAGAAAAGCTAGCACGCCCGACGACGGTTTTGCTTAGACATTCGGAACAGGTTGGGTTTGCGGGAGTAAACGGAAATGGCAAAAGAGAAGCGACGAGTTCGGAGTCGTTCCGGCTTCGCCGAAGGCGACATGACCCCGATGATCGACATGACCTTCCAGTTGATCGCGTTCTTCATGGTGCTGATCAACTTCACCGAAGCCGATCAGAATGAGCGCATTCGTCTGCCGGTCAGCGAGTTGGCCAAGCCGCCGGACGCTCCCTTGGAGGATGCGATTACCTTGCAACTCACCAAGGAGGGAACGGTCCTGATCGGCGGCGACGAGTTCTCGATCGAGCGGTTGCCTCTGCCGCTGCGCCGTGAGCGGCAAGTGCTCGACGCCACGCCCGGCAAGAGCGTGTCGCAGGCCACGATCGTCATACGCGCCGATATGCGGACCAAGGCCGGAAGGGTGCAAGAGGTGATCAAAGCGTGCCAGGAGACGGGTTTCGAGCGGTTCGCGCTGCGCGCCAAGCAGGCCGAGCGGACATCGACGTGACCGTGCCGGTCTTGCCCGAACTTGGAAACCCGAAGTATTCCTTATTACCCGGTGAGTGGTTTGCCCGATGAAAGTTCGCCACGCTCAACGCGGCGGTGAGAAGATCGAACTGCAAATGACGCCGATGATCGACATCGTGTTTCAGTTGCTCGTCTTCTTCATCATGACGTTCAAAATTGTGACGCCGGAAGGCGACTTCAACATTCGCATGCCGATCGCCGCCCCGGCCGAAGGCGACCCGGACGAACTCCAAATCCCGCCCATTAAGGTTCGGCTCCTCGCCACGGGCACGGGCCACCTGGCGGGAATTCGCATGAATGAGATGAATCTCGATCGGAGTTTCAAAGCGCTGAACATGCAAATCCGGCAGATCATCGGCGAAGGCACCGGACCGAGCATTCAGGACGTTGCCGAGGTGGAAATCGACGCCGACTACGCCCTGCGTTTCGAATACGTGATGGATGCGATCACGGCCGTGTCGGGATATGTCAACGATCGCGGCGATGTCATTCGCGTGTGCGAGAAGATCAAGTTCGCTCCGCCGCGCGAACCCTGAGCGGGGCGAGAAGCCGGCAGGTAACCGTCCCGTGTGAACGGTTACGGGCCGGTTTGCGGCCGTTGGCGACCGCGTGAAGGGCAAGGTCCGACCAGCAACGACCAGGAGGTTGTCCGATGCGAGTCCGGCATTCCCGGCGGCGCGGCGAGCGGATCGAACTGAAGATGACGTCGATGATCGACATCGTCTTTCTGTTGCTCGTCTTCTTCATCATGACTTTTACCATTGCGGCCCCGGAGGGCGATTTCAGCGTCCACATGCCGGTTGCAGCAGGCGGCAAGGAAACCGAACCTGATCCGCACTTTCCGCCCCTGAAGGTTCGCCTCCTCGCTACCAGCGCGGGCCACCTGGCGGGAATCCGCATCAACGAGAAGGAACTCGGCCGCAGTATCCCGGCCCTGAACGCCGAAATCCGGTACATCTGCGGCGACGTGGACGCACCGACCCTTCGCGACGTGCTCGAGGTCGAGATCGACGCCGACTACCCCCTTCGTTTCGAGTACGTGGTGGACGCCATGACGGCCGTGTCGGGCTACCGGCGGCCGGACGGCCGGCTCGTTCGCGTGTGCGAGAAGATCGAGTTCGCTCCACCACGCACGCCCTGACGTGTGACGGGTTACGCCCGCGGATGGAACTGCGCATGCACAGCCTTCAGCCGTGTGGCATCGACGTGCGTGTAAATCTGTGTGGTTGCGATGCTCGCGTGGCCCAGCATCTCCTGCACCTGCCGTAAATCGGCCCCGCCGGCCAGCAAGTGGGTGGCGAAGCTGTGGCGCAGGGTGTGCGGGCTGATCTCCTCCGGCGCCCCGACCCGCCCGGCGTAACGCTTCACCAGTTCCCAAATCCGTTCGCGCAGCAGCCGCCGGCCGCGATAGGACAGCAACAGCCACCCGGGCGCGGCGCTGCCTGCTCGGGCGGCCAGCGTGGGGCGCTCGTGCTCCAGATAGGCCTCGACCGCCAACGTCGCTTGCCGGCCCAGCGGCACCAGCCGTTCCTTGTCGCCCTTGCCGCGGCATCGGCAGAAGCCTTCGCCTAAGTGAACGTCGGCCAGTTGCAGGTTCGACAACTCCGACGCCCGGCATCCCGTGGCGTACAGCAGTTCCAGCATGGCGCGGTCGCGCCGCCAGCAGGGATCGGTTCGCTTCGGGGCGGCGAGGAACTGCTCGACCTGCGCCGGGCTGAGCACCCTGGGCACCCGCTCCCAAAGCGCCTGGCTGCCGAGCAACTCCGCCAGGTTCTCCTGGAGGACGCCCTCGAGTTGCAGGTAGCGGAAGAAGACCTTCAGCGACACGAGGTGCCGGGCGATGCTGGCGGGCGCCAGTTCCTTCGCGTACAGCCAGCCGGCATAATCGGCAAGGTCGCGAATATTCAACTCCGCCAGGTTCCGACCGGCCAGCCACTCCAAAAACCGCCGGATATCGCGGCGATAGGCGGCCACGGTGTTTTCGGCAAGCCGGCACTCGCCCGACGAGTAGTCGACGAACGCCGAAAGGTAATTCTCCGCAAGGCTTTGTGCCCGGGGAGGGCGAGGGCGCACCGGTTTGGCTTTGCGCAGGGGCATATTGTCTGGTTTCGGATGGCAAGCTGGGATGACTTCACAGAATCTGCGGGGAGCTTGCCCGACCTCGCGGCAACGAGTATGGTAATGGGGCACGAATCACCGCGTAACCGTTCCCAGGGGCACTGGCCGAGCCAGTGGCACCCATCCGTTCCCTGACCCACGGCAGAATC
>CAYPWB010000121.1:0-14945 GCA_964414315.1 uncultured Planctomycetaceae bacterium
AATGGACCTGTCCCCTTACCGGCCGAAGGGGACAGTCCCATTTTCGCGGCGAATAACGCGTTATCGACGAGCGATACCTTCTTCGCCGCGAAAATTGGGACAGTCCCCCGTGAACGACGCGACGGCTACCGCGTGCGGCACTTCTTCACCAGCCCGGCGGGGCCGTTCGAGTTGGTCGGCACGCTGGCCGTGCGCGACGGCGTGCTTCAGGCGGCGCTCCACCTGGAGAACGTTCCCGACCCATCACCCTGGCAGGCCGTGTACCTGGAAGACATGGCCGTGGGTCCGTGGAGCCGCACGGCGCGACAGGTGTACGCCGGGCACGGGAACGTGGTGCGCAAGCCGGGGCCCTACTCGCTCCGGTTCGACGGCCACCGCCTGGCCACGTCGTTCATCGGGGCCGATTTCGACGGGGGGCTTTCGCTGGTGCAGGCCGTCGACGTGCCGCCCGACCGGTTCGACGTCGCCCCGGACCGGCGCCGGTACTCGCTCCATGCGGCGCACCGGCCCACGTTCACCTTCATCCCCGCCGAGAACGTCTGGGACGCCGTCAAGGTGTGGCGCGACGTAAACGGCCTGGAACCGGCCGGCGGCGTAGAGAAGGCGGCGGGCCGTTTCGTGTTCGATCTCTGGGGCGGGCGCTACGGCGAAACGGCCGACGCCCTGCGTCGCGCCTTCCGATACGGAATGGACGGTTCGATGGTCATCTTCCACAACTGGCAGCGATGGGGATACGACTACCGTCTGCCCGATATCTACCCTCCGAACCCCGAGCGCGGCACCACCGCCGAACTGCGCGACCTGGCGGCGGCCTGCCGCGAGTCGGGCACGCTGTTCGCCCTGCACGACAACTACATCGACTTCTACCCCGATGCCGACGAGTTCTCCTACGAGAACCACATCGCCTTTACCCCGCGCGGCGAGCCGGTGAAAGCCTGGCTGAACGAAGGGCGCAACGCCCGTTCCTATCGGTTTCGCGCCGACAGCATCGAACCGTTCCTCAAACGCAACCTGACGCTTATACGCGACAGCCTGGCGCCGACGGCCTACTTCATCGACGTCTGGTCGAGCGCCCCGCCGTACGACTACTGGACCGCCGACGGCTGCTTCTTCGACGCCCTCTACACACGCAAGGTGTGGGGCGACCTGTTCGCGTGGATTCGCGATTACCTGGGCGACGACGCCCCACAAATTTCCGAGAGCGGGCACGACCAACTCATCGGCCGGCTTGACGGCGCCACGGCGAACCATTTGCGCGTGGGCACGCCCATTCCCGGCCACCGCTACACGTGGGCGGCGCTCAATTGGCCGTGCGCCGCCGCCGAACGCACGCCCTGGTTCGACGCCGCGCACCACGACCGGTTCATCCTGCACGGGGCCGGGTACGCTTCCCGGTACGCCGCCGGACTCGACCAGCGACTGCACGGCATTTACAGCGACGACTATGTGTCGACCGAGGTGCTCACCGGCCGGCCCGGTATGGTGTCCCGGCCGTTCGGCCACCATGTGGTGCGCAAGCACTGGCTGCTCAATGCCTTGATGAAAGCGTTGGCATTGAAGCGAATCGAATCGGTCGAGTACGCCGGCGACGACCTGCACCGCCAGCACGTGCGGTGGTCGGAAGGCGGGCAGGTGTGGGTCAACCGCGGTGCGGCCGACTGGGAGGTCGAAGGCCGCGTGCTGCCCCAATACGGCTTCCTCGCCCGGGCGCCGGTCGATGGGGGCGCGGTCGAAGCATCCATCACGCGGCGCGACGGCCTGATCGTGGAGACGGTTCGCACGCCGCGCAGCGTGTACGTCAACGGGCGACTGATCGTCGACAGTCCGCTGCCCATTCGGCCTCGCGTGACGGAGGTCCGCTATGCCGGCGGGCGGGCGTTCTCGCTGGCCGTCGATTGGCAGGCTGACGTGCCTGTGCCCGAAGAAAGCCGCCCCTTCCTGCACTTCTGCGACCGGCGGGGCGAAATCGTGTTCCAGGCCGCCCAGGACCCCGGCGCGTTCGAGGCCGCCCGGCATGGGACCATTACAGCAGACGCTCGTGGCCGGATTCCCCCCGACGCACGGCCGGGCGACGCCTTCGAGTTGCTCGGCGGCCTCTATGTCCCCCGCGGTGGCGAACGACTGGCACTGTCCGGTCCGACCACCGGCGACCGGCGCATCCGGCTGGGCCGGCTGCGCGTCGAGGGCGAGGGCGACACGGTGACGGACGTCGCCTGGACGCCGCACCAGGAGCCGGAGGCCGACCCTTACTTCACCCGCCTGAACCCCGGGGCAAAGCCGGTCGATTTCGGCGAGGTGGTGACCGCCGGCGCCGTGAGGCTACGGCGCGAGGGTGAGGCGCTGACGATAACGCCGCTGCCCAACGCGAGCGGCCCGGAGTTCAACGTGCGTATACGGCTCGGCGAATTGCCCTGGCCGGTTGCCGCACCGGCCCGGGTCGAAGCCGTCGCGGAAGACGGGAGCGTTCTGGCAAGGGAACCGACGCAGGTTGCAGAAGGAACGGTCACCCTGCAGTGCCGGCCGGGCGTGTTCCAGTACCGCTTGACAAGCGAGCGTGCAGGGAAATAGCGGCGGTACGCAGTCGTGCGCGAACCATCCCTCCCGCTTCCCCAATGCACCGGTCTCAGTTCCCGTTGTTGGAGTTCGCGCTTCCGCGTACCGGACGATGCGTATACTCCGTCCGCACGCTGAAGCGTGAACTCCAACACGAACCGCTGCGAAGGGAACTGTTCCCAGGGGGCTGTCCCCCCTCGCATGCAGCGGAGAAGACAGCCCACCCCACCGACACTATTTGGGCATTCCGGGCTAAATCACGCCGCCGTGCGTCCGGTACGGGGTGTTGTGATCCGGCATGTCGAGGAACCAGGTCCGTTCCCACTCATCCAGGATGAGGCGAAGGTTCTCCGACGTGAAGATCAACTGCTGGGTGCGGCGAACCGGGTCGCCCGAGTATGCCGGAATAATGCACCCAACGGTCGGGCTGATAAGTAGTCCTAAAGCCAAAGCCAACAGCAGTCTACGCATGAGACGGCTCCTTCCATAACAGCAGGTTGCTGCTCCGCCGACCGAATCGGATTGGCGACTCGATCGGGCGGGGTTCACTTCATGGTTACGATCCAAGGCACCCCAATTCCCACTTCGCCAACGGGTACCTCGAGATGCCGGAAAGATGCCCGTCGCGTGAACTTGCAACCAGGCGATGTGGATCGCCGCGAACGGCGGCGACGAAGAAACGGCGGCAGGTCGAGCACAGCGAAGGACCGGCTCGGGCACCGAGGCGGAGACACACCCACCCGCATGCTTTGCGGTGCGTTCAGCCTGCCAGGTCGGCTCCGGCGTCAAGCACCGCCCGCCGGAGGGGCGTGGAGCTATTCCGCGCCGAGGGTTGTCGACTGGGACATTCCCGCGTCGGTCGCCTGCCTTCTCGCGGTGTTCACCCGTTGCTCCATTTCTTTGCCGGCTTTGAATGTGACCACGAACTTCTCCGGCACCTCGACCTGCTCGTTGGTTTTCGGATTCCGGGCCGTTCGTGCCGCCCGCCGCTTGACCTCGAACACGCCGAAATTGCGCAGTTCGATGCGTCCTTCCTCGGCCAGAGTATCGATGATAGCATCGAATAGCATCTGGACCATATCCTTTGCCTGCGAGTGCTGAAGGTCAAACTTGTTGACCATCGCCAGCACGATTTCTTTCTTGGTCACGACGGGTTCTCCCGCGAGAAGTGGTCGTTGGCCGGGCGATGACGGCCCAAACCGGAGCGGTGAATTCTGCTCCAAGTGTAGGCCCTGCAAAGGGTAAAGTCAAGATCAACCGCCGGCGTCAACGTTCGAGGGCGACGTTTCTTTTCCTCTGGCCGCGTCGTTCGACAGGGTCGACCGACGCGGCCGCCAGGTTGCAAGTCCAAATTTTCAAAGAACTTAGAGGCAAACCCGTCGCAACGTCGACCGCTCTTAGGACGCAAGTCCTTTGTGGGCAACGATTAAAGGTCGCAACCCGCGGCAAACCGACCCTGCGAAGTGACGGGCACCAAGTCGCGCAGCCCCAGCAGCGCAACCTCCAGTCACCCCACTTATCGGCCGCATAACCGGAAATCTTCAGCCAGACCGTACAATCGGCAAAATTGGAATCATGACGAGGAGCAAGTGCTCCCCCCTTTATGGATAGGCCGTGCCTTCGAGACGGACGGCTCGCACGCCCCGGGCCGGCCACGCCGACACAACCGTTCACCGGTCGACCGAAGATTACCCCCCCAAAGATCGGAGATCAGGTCGAAAGGGCGGACCGGGGCGGCTGTTTCGCAAGCAAGCAGGGGTCGAGGGTAGTCGCCACGAGCGCGCACGGCACGGCGGAGCGTGCCTGTTACTCAGGCGGGGGGGAAATTCGCGACGACAAACTGCACGAGTTCCCGAGCCACCGACGCCTTACTGCCGGTCCAGGCGGCAACCACTCGGCCGCTTTTGTCGAGTACCTCGACCGACGTGTCGGCGGCGTGGATCGCAGTCGGACCGTTGAGTACGATCAGATCGCAGTTCTTTCGCTCCAACTTCTGCAGGGCCCGCATGCGTTGGTCCTCGGTTTCCAGCGCGAAACCGACCATCCACTGCTCCGCGCAAATGGTGCCGAGCATTGCGACGATGTCCGGGGTTTCGACCAGGCTTAGCTGCAGCGGGGCGCCTGTCTTGCGGATCTTCCGATCGGCGATCTTCACGGGCCGGTAGTCACACGGGGCGGCAGCTGCGATAAGGCCGTCGCATTTTGGGAACTCGGCCAGGCACGCCGCAAGCATATCTTCGGTCGATACCACCGGAACGACCTCGGCGCCGGAAGGGTACGCCACCTCGACCGGACCGGAAACGACCACAACCTGGTGTCCGGCATCGACCGCCGCCGCGGCCAGCGCCGCTCCCATTCGGCCGCTGGACGCGTTGGTCAGGAACCGCACCGGGTCGAGGTACTGCCGCGTGGGACCGGACGTGATGAGAATGCGGGCCATGGCGTTACGCGGGCTCAGGCCAGCGCGTCTTCAATCGCTCGGAAGATCACGTCGGGTTCCGCCATGCGGCCTGCGCCGACGGCTCCGCAACTCAGATACCCTTCCCCCGGCCCGACGAGCATCGCGCCATCGGCCTTCAGTTGCGCGATATTGCGACGGACGGCCGGCTTCTCCCACATCCGCGTGTTCATGGCGGGCGCGAACAGTACCGGGCCGTCGAACGAAAGGAGGACCGTCGAAAGCAGGTCGTCGGCGATCCCCACCGCGGCCTTCGCAAGGATGTTGGCCGTGGCGGGCGCCACACACAGCAGATCGGCCTTGTCGGCCAGTTCGATGTGCGGGTGCGCGCCGGGGCCGAACGTGCGCATCCGCACGGGCCGGCCAGTGAGCGCCTCGAAGGTTTTCGGGGCAACCAACCTGGTGGCGGAACGGGTCATGACGACCGTCACGCCCGCTCCAGCCTGGACCAGCCGGCTGACGAGCACCGCCGTCTTGTAGGCGGCAATCCCGCCGGTCACGCCGATGAGCAGTTCACGGTCCTGGAGAGGCATTTACAGCGTCCGGAAGTCGAGTTCGGGTGGTCCGCCTTCCTCAGCGCCGGCCGCGGTTTGCAGGTTCATTTCGGTGTCCAGGAAGATCTTGTCCTCCAGAATCTCCTGGATGACGATTTCCATGCGGTCTTTCGTGTCGAGACGCACGAGCGGCCGCGCACCGGCGTTCAAAGCGACGAGCCTTTTTTGAATGAGCGTGGAAAGTTTGAATCTGCCGCCGACCTTGGCAACAATGGCCTCTTCCTTCAATTCATCGAGCATAAGCTTGCTTCTCCGCTTCTTGGTTCAGGATATTGCATATTTCGTCAACCGCCCGATCGACCCGATCGTTGGTGATGCGAAACCGATAGTTTTCCGCCATAGCAAGTTCATCGCGTGCCCTGGCAAGGCGTCGGCGGACGGCGTCCTCGTCTTCCGTCGCCCGCCCCCGAAGGCGGCGTTCCAGTTCTTCCGTCGAGCCCGGCTGGATGAAGAAGGTCAACGCATCCGGGTGCCGCTCGATGACCGCGAGGGCTCCTTGGACGTCAATTTCGAGGACGACCCATTTTCCTGCCGCCAACGCAGCTTCCACGTCGCTCTTCAACGTTCCATACCAGTTTCCCGCTTCGAACACCTGGAAGCACTCCAGGAACTCGCCGCGCCGCCGGCGCGCCTGGAACTCTTCCTCGCTTAGGAAGTGGTAGTCCACTCCGTCGCGTTCGCCCGGGCGGGGCGGCCGGGTGGTGGCCGACACGCTCGCGACCAACGGCAAGGAGCACCGCTCCAACACGCCGCGTACCACGGTGGTCTTCCCCGCACCCGAGGGCCCGGAAAACACCACCAGTTTTCCACGCTGGGGTTCCGGCTGCGTCATTCGACGTTCTGGAGCATCTCGCGGATGCGCTCCACCGCGGTTTTGATTTCAATCACCTGCCGCGCGATCTCGACGTCGTTGGCCTTCGAGCCGATGGTATTGGTTTCGCGCAGCATCTCCTGCGACAGGAATTCCAACTTCCGCCCGGCGCTTTCCGAAGCCCCCATAATCGCTTCGAACTGTTCCAGGTGGCTCCGCAAGCGAATGATTTCCTCCGAAATGTCGGCCCTTTCGGCGAACATCGCCACCTCGCGCACCACGGCGGGCAGGTCGAGTTCCACGTCCAACTCGGCCAGGTTTCGATGAAGCCGCTCGGTGAGCCTTGCGCGGAAATCGCGGGCCACCAGGGGGGCGCGCGCTTCGATTTCCGTCAGGCTGGCCGCGATTTGCCGACAGTTGACCGAAAGGTCGTCCGCCATGGCCCGGCCTTCATCGCGCCGCATCTTCTCGAGGCTGTCCATGGCCGCCTCCAGGGTCTCCCGAATAACGGGCCAGTCGCGTTCGGCGCGGCTGCTGTCCTGGGCCTGCTCCTCCACGGCGCCGGGCAAGGAGAGCAAGACGGCCAGGGTGACCGCCTCGGCCGCCCCCCACTCGCGCTCGATCGCATCGAGTTGTCTGCGATAGTGCCCGAGCACCGCCTCGTTGATCCGGTAGTCGTCCGGCCGGTGCGACTGGTCGATCCGCAGGCTCACCTGAACCGTGCCGCGCCGAATGCGTTCGCGCACCGTCTGCTCGACGCGCGGCTCCAGGGCATTGTACCCCTCGCTGCTGCGCACGCTCAGCTTGAAGAACCGGCTGTTGACCGTCCGCACTTCGACCCCGAAGGCCACGCCGTCTTTTCGCCGACGGGCCTCGCCGAAACCAGTCATGCTCAGCAGCATGGGTGCATGCTCCGGGGGCTGTTCAGGAAACGTTGCGAGATTTCAATTGTGGGCTAGTCTTCGTTCTCGGCAGGCTCGCCATCCGAAGGCGCGGCTTGTTCCGGTTCGCCGGCGGGGTCGGTGTCCGGCGCTGCGGGGCCGTCGGCGGCCGGGGGCGGCGGCGCACCGCCGCCGGTCGGCTGCAGCCGATCCTCGGTCTTGCTGAGCACCACGACGGTAATCAGGCAAAGCAGGATCCAAAACGAAGATACGCCAACGGTGATTTTCGTGAACGTATCACCCGCCTTGGTTCCAAAGGCGCTTTGCCCTCCCGCACCCCCGAATGCACCGGACAGCCCTCCCCCTTTACCCCGTTGCACCAGCACCAAAAGGATCAGGAATAGGGCGGTCAAGACCAGGAGGATCATCAAAATAGTCGACCACATGACTTCAGTTTCCCTTTCTGCAACCGTTCCCCGGCGACGGCATCCTTTGCCGCCCGGCACGTAGTGGATGGAAGTAAGCGAGTTGCGCGAGCCACCTTACGACTCGACCGTGGCGAAAACGCGCGGCGTTTTCTTTCGAACCGCCCTTTCGACCGCTTGGCACAAAGTCAACGCTTTCCGTTTCCGACAGCCGCCCTCAATCTGCCGCTCGCCCTAGCCTTTCAGGCCGGCCGCAATACCCAGGAAGGAATCGGCCTTCAGGGCAGCCCCTCCGACGAGAGCACCATCGATGTCGGGCCGGCCCAGTAGCTCGGCGGCATTGTCGGGCTTCACGCTTCCCCCGTATTGGATGACGACCGCCTCGGCAACTTGGTCATTATACTCTCCCGCAATGATCTTGCGAAGGTCGGCATGCACCTCTTGCGCCTGGTCGGGAGAGGCCACTTTTCCGGTGCCGATTGCCCACACGGGCTCATAGGCGATGACCGTCTTGGTCATCTGCTCCTCCGAAAGGCCGGCCAGCGAGCCGCTGAATTGGCTACGAATGACCTCGAGGGTCTCCCCCGCCTCCCGCTGTTCGAGCAACTCGCCCACGCACACGATGGGCAACAGCCCGGCCCCGTGCGCCGCATGGACTTTCCGATTGATCATCGCATCGGTTTCGCCCAGAATGTGCCGCCGTTCGCTGTGCCCGAGGATGACGTACTTACAGCCGACGTCCAACAGCATGGCCGCGCTCACCTCGCCCGTGTACGCGCCGCTTGCTTCGTGATACATGTTTTGGGCCCCCAGCCCCAGCTTCGACCCGGCAACGGCCTGAGCCACCGCGTCGAGGTAGACGTGGGGCGGACATACGGCCAAGTCGACGTGGTCCAGCGAAGCGCATTGGGCGGCAACTTCCTCGGCCAGGGCGACCGCCGAAACGCGGTCGGTGTTCATCTTCCAATTTCCAGCAATAAACGGGCGTCGCATCAAAAAATCTCCTCGGTTCTTCGTTCGTAAAGTCGCTATTCTTTCGGCCGGTAGCCCCTCGATCCATCAGGAATCGATCGGAGTGGCAGCCGCATAGGAGCCTAACACTTCCAGACGGGAAGTCTTGTCTTTGATCGCCTTCAGCGCCTTGCGCACCCGCAAGTCGCTCTCGTGCCCCTCAAGTTCCGTGAAAAACAGGTAGAGCCGTCCCGGGCCGGGAACCGGGAACGACTCGATCCAGGCGAGGTTCAGCCGGCAGCGTTTGAATACCGCCAAAACGTCGACCAGGGCGCCGAACCGGTGCTCGGTTTGGAACAGCAGGGCCGTCTTGTCGTTGCCCGTCCGTGCGGGTGAATGGTCGCCAATCAGCGCGAATCGAGTCAGGTTGGCAGGATTGTCTTCGATACGCTCGGCCAGAACGTCGAGCCCGTAGTGGACTCCCGCCTGAATGCTGGCAATGGCTGCCGCGCCGGGCTTCTCAGCGGCCAGTTGGGCGGCCGTCGAGGTGCTGGTCACTTCGATAAGCCGCGCGGCCGGCACATGCTTTGCCAGCCAATTCCGGCACTGGCTTAGCGCTTGCGGCTTGCTATACACCTCGGTCGCCTCTTCGCGGCGGCATTTGCCCAGCAGGGTGTGGTGGATTTTCATCTCGATTTGCCCGCATATCCGCACGGGCAAGCGAGTGAACATGTCGAGCGTATCGGCAATTCGCCCATCGGTCGAGTTCTCGATAGGCACCACGCCAAACTGGCTGTGGCCGCGATTGACCTCCTCAAACACCGCCGAAATACTTCCGACGGGGACGAACTCGACCCCCTGCCCAAAATGGCCCAGGGCGGCCAGGTGACTGTAGCTGTACTGCGGGCCCAGCAATGCCACCCGCGTTTGGCACACCAAAGAGCGGCAGCCGCTCACCACTTCGCGAAACACGGCGCGGACGGCCCGACGGGGCAAGGGACCTTCCGCTCGATCCAGAACGTCTGCAAGCCGGCCCTCGTCGACGCCGGCCGCCAAGTCGGCTCCGGCCGGCGTTTGGCCTTGTTCGGCCATCTTCAGGATGAGTTTGCCCCGCGTTTGAACGAGCGTGAGCAACTCGCGGTCGAGACGTGCCAAGTCCGTCTGGACGGAGTCGCTGCGTTTCGATGCCTTCTTCTTGCTCGCCGGGCGCTCCACTGCAACGGCCGAGGGCGTTGTGCGTTTCTTCGACGGTGATTTCTTTTTTGCCATAACCAGGCCCAGGTACAAAAACCCCCACACCAGAGGCAGCCGGCGAGCCGCTCCTCAAAGCAACCCCTTTTATCCGGTCGGTGGCCGTGTGTCAAGCGGGCGGCCCTAGGAACTGGCTCCAGGGTGGCATCTTTCATGCCGACCGGCCGACATGAGGCCACCGACAATGCCTCTCCAGACAACCCCTTTTACACCTCATAAAAAGTATGGCCCGATGGAAGGTTCTCGGCCGATTCAAGACCGGAACGGCTCCTCGGTGGGGAAGCATGTTTTCTCAAAGGCGGAGGCACTGCTTGACAAAACGGGCCAGCCAGCCTAGAATCTGTACATTATGTCACACATGCCCTTGCCTCAGGTGGAACCCGTACCGCGCGACGTCGGCCTGCGCCCTTTGGTCGTACGCCAGCTCATTCGCGCGATGTTTACCCACCGGCTTGCCGCCGGCGACCGCCTGGTAGTCAACAAGCTGGCCGCTCAACTCGGCGCAAGCTCCACTCCGGTGCGGGAGGCCCTCCTTGAACTGAACACCCTCGGGTTGGTCGATTTGATTCCCAACCGTGGGGCGGTTTGTCTGCCCTTTGGCGCCCAGCAGCTCCACGAGATCTATCTGGTCCGGCGCGTGCTTGAGGTCGAGGCCACGCGCCGGGCTGCCCGCGTACTGGCGCACGGCGACGCGACCCGAAAAAGGCTGGGCGAGATCCGAACCCTGCTCGAAGCGTTGCTCGAAGGCGACGACAGCGTGCAAGGCTGGCTGGAAGAGGCGGTTCGCGTCGACGTAGCCCTTCACGACCTGATCGCCGAGCATTGCGAAAGCCCGCGGCTCTGCCACGAAATCGACCGGTACAAAGAGTTGATGGTGTGCGTCCGCGAGATGGTGGGCAACGAGCGCTCGGTGCAACAAATCGCCATGGAGGAGCACGTGGCGATTGTCGACCATTTGCTTGCCGGCCGCACTGACCCGGCGGCCGACGCCATGCGCCGCCACCTGGAACACACCGCCGACCTGGTGGCCGCCTTGCTGTTTCCCGAGGATGCCGCCGGCCGATCGGGATTAGCCTTGGTGGAATGACCGGCGGCCGGCGAGGCGCTGCATGTTCAGCCAAGCGCGATCCCGGGGTTATGGCCGCTCGCTTCTTTGTTTGCTATACTTCCCTCGTCATGTGCCTGCAGGGAGCCCCGCCCATGTTGTACCGGAACCATTGGCAAAGGATGTGTGTGCTGGCGGCTGCCGTCGCAACAGCGGCGAGCGCGTTCGGCTCAGAGCCGGTCGAACCCATCACTGTCGACAAGCCGCTGGTAGCCTACTGGACCTTCGACGGCGGGGAAGAAAGCGCGGCGCTCGACCGCAGCGGAAACGAGTATCACGCCGCGCCCAGGGACGGGTTTCCCGGTCCAATAAGCCGGACGCCCGGCGTGTTCAATCGCGCGATGCGCTTTTCGGGCCGGCACATGCTGGTCGTTGAGGGCGAGGGCAGGCCCGACCTGTCGGAAATCGAGCGGATCAGCTTCTCTGCATGGGTCCAGGTCGACCGGTTCGACCGATACGATGAAATCTTCCGCAAGGAAGACGGCGGCGACCGCGTGCTGTTCTCGTTCCAGGAGAACGGAACGGTGCTGGCCCTGGGGCTGAACATCGGCGGCTACATCGAGTGCGACGCGCCGATGGACCCGAAGGCCGTGGCCGGCACGGGCTGGCACCACTGCGCGGCCACGTTCGACGGCCAGACCATGCGGGTGTACTTGGACGGCAGGGAGATTGGGGCTTTGCATCGGCCGGGCGACATTCAGGCCGGAGGCGCTGCGCCCGGCTGCATTGCGTCCAGCAATGGCAACGAATGCCTCCAGGGCATCGTGGACGATTTGCGCATTTACTCTGGGGCGCTCACGGCCGAGGACATAGCCGGGCTTTACCACAACGGCATCGAGGCCATCACCATGGCCGACAAGCACGTCGCCGAGCACTTGGCCAAGGTGTACGAGCGGGGCGTCGACTTCGCTGAAACGCTGGCCGCCGTGCGGCGGAACCTGGCCGAGCATCGGATCGTGCCGAGTACGAAACTGATCCAAGTGCTCCAAGCCCGGCTGAACGCCGACTTCGCCGAGCCGCTTGCCCGCCTCACCGAGTACACCGATCGGCCGATGGCCGACCATCTTTCGGCTCCGGGGAGTGAACTCCAACTTCCGGCGGCCCACCGGCTGATCGAGTTGCTCCTGGAGTACAAGCCGCTCACCGAGCATCAGTGGGCCCGACAGACGCCCGAGCAGCTTGAAAAATGGAAGGAATACGACGCGATCGCGGCGCGATTCGAGGCCCTGGCGGCGGCGGGCGATTCGGCCGTCTATTCGCCCGACTGGGTGCGCGTCATGCTGGAAGCAGGCGACCGGATCGATTTCCGGCCTCGCATCCACGAGCCTGTGGCGCCCTATGTGACGCCAACGACCCCGGAAACGTGCGACCTGACCGAAGAGGAAGCCCGCGCGGCCCTGGAACTCGACTGGTTGCATCAGGCCGGGCAGGATACGGCACCGATGCGTATTCAGGGCGGACGCACGTGGTATTCGGACGCGCCCGTTTCGACGGCCAGCCCCACGCCGGAACGCATTCGTGACGAGATCGTTCGCACGCGCGAGTTGGCCGCCCGCATTCAAACAAATCATCCGGGCCAAGTGGACTTCAGCGAGGAACTGGCGCAACTCGGCCCACTGGAGCAGAAGGCCGAGAAGCTCACCGAGGGCGACCGCGAACTGTACTTCCAGATTCGCGACGTGAAGCGGACCATCATGTTCCGCAACCCGGCGGTCGACTTCGATAGCGTGCTGTTCATTGACAAGCCCTATCCGCAGGGCCGAGAGTGGCCGCACGAAACACGCCACCGGCTGGGCTACCAGGCCGTGCCGGGCGGGCGACTGCTTGTCCTGGAAGGGCTCGGCCCCGGCGGACGGCTCCGCCAGCTTCTGCCGCAGGCCCCGCTGCACGGCTCGTTCTGGCGGCCCGACCTTTCGTTCGACGCCACGAAGGTGCTCGTTTCGTTCAAGCCGCACAACGAGAAGGCGTTCCACCTCTACGAAATCGGCATCGACGGCTCCGGCTTGCGGCAGCTTACCGACGGCATCTACGACGACTTCGACCCGATCTATCTGCCCGATGGGCACATCCTGTTTTCGACCACGCGCGGGCACACCTACGTGCGGTGCATGCCGCCCACGAATGCCTTCGTCCTGGCCCGGGCCGATGCCGACGGCAAAAACATCTACCTCGTTTCGCGCAACAACGAGCCCGACTATCTGCCGTCGCTAATGAACGACGGCCGAATCATCTACACGCGGTGGGAATACACCGACAAGCCGTTGTGGCGGGCTCAAGGATTGTGGACGATGAACCCCGATGGCACGCAGGTGCAAACATTCTGGGGCAACCAGACGGTCTGGCCCGACTTGATGAAAGACGCCCGACCCATCCCGGGCAGCCGCCGGGTGATGTTCACCGGCAGCGCGCACCACAACTGGTTCTCCGGGACGGTGGGCATCATCGATCCGGACCGAGGATTCAACTTCCCCGCAGGGATCACGAAGGTGACCGCCGAGTTGGCTTACCCGGAGTCGGGCAACGGTCCGGTCGACCCGATCGAGTCGTCCCGGTATCGGCCGGCGGGCGCCTACTCGGCGTATTATTCGCCATATCCACTCAGCGAGCAGGACTTTCTGGTGTCGGCCAATCGTGGCGGAAAGTTCGTGCTGTACCTGATGGATACCGACGGGAATCGGGAACTCGTTTATGAAGGCACGCACAACGTCTTCTACGCCATGCCCGTCCGAACGCGGCCCCGCCCGCCTGCCATCGCCGACCGCGTGGCGTGGCCCACGCGCGAGGAGCGCGACAACCCCGCGCCGGGCGTCATCTACAGCGCAAACGTGTACTACGGTGCGCCGCCGGAACTGCGCGGGAAGGCCCGGTTCCTGCGCGTACTCAACATCGAGCACAAGACCTACACCTATTGGCATCGGCGGCCGTACCTTTCGACCGGCCCGGTGGTTTCCGCCGTGCAGTCGGAGGGGGTGAAGCGCATCTTCGGCACGGTGCCCATCGAAGAGGACGGGTCGGTGGCGTTCGTCGCGCCGTCGGGCTTCCCGCTGCACTTCCAGCTACTCGACGATCAGTACCGGGCTTTGCACACGATGCGGAGCTTCACGGGCGTGATGCCCGGCGAACAGCGCGGCTGCCTCGGCTGCCACGAATCGCACAGCCGCACGCCGGCCTTCGAATCGCAGCCGACGCTGGCGCTGCGCAACGACCCTCGGCCGATCGAACCACCCCCCTGGGGCAATGCCTCGGTAAGCTTTCCCCGCTTCGTGCAACCGGTGCTCGACCAGTACTGCGGCGAGTGCCACCAGGGCGATGGAAAAGGTCGCGAGACGGTAGATTTCACGGACCGGCCGGGGTTCCTCATCTTCTCGGAGCCGTACCTGCTTTTGACGGGGCGGCCTTCCTGGGGCCGGCCCTACGCAAAACCCGAGAACCCGCCGCCGGGGTTCGGCATCGCCAATATGCTGCACGTCGAAGGGTACGACCAGCGGGACCCGGCGGCGTACCAGACGCCGGCGCCCATGACGGCCCTTTCCTACCGCAGCAAACTGATCGATATCGCCTCCAGCGGCAAGCACCACGATGTGAAGGTCGACTCGCTGAGCCTGCGGAAGCTCATTGCCTGGGTCGACACGATGGCCCCCTACCGCGGTGCCGAAGAGGTGCGCGAGATCGACGATCCCGAGTTTCAGGGCGTCGACTGGTTATCCATCCGCCCGCGGGTGAAGACCGCCCCAACCATCATCCGGCCCGGTCCGGTCGACTGAGAGTCTGTCCGAAAACACCCCTCTCCCTTTGGGCGAGGGGCTGGGAGTGAGGGCCAGCCATTTGTAGCTTGCACAGCAAGCAGTTGCATTGGCTTTTTTGCACGGTAATTTGCGGTTAACGTGTCATTATACCTGGAGTTACACGAATTCGAGGAGATGACACGATGATCTTGCGAGATGTCTATGAACGGT
>CAYPWB010000122.1:0-14912 GCA_964414315.1 uncultured Planctomycetaceae bacterium
GGATGACTTCACAGAATCTGCGGGGAGCTTGCCCGAGGTCGCGGCAACGAGTATGGTAATGGGGCACGAATCACCGCGTAACCGTTCCCCGGGGCACTGGCCGAGCCAGTGGCACATGACCCACGGCAGAATCGTACCGTGTTGCCCGAACGAGTGCCACCGGCTCTGCCAGTGCCCCTCGCATACGGCGGAGAAGACGCCCCGCGCCGCCGATCCGTGAACGGTTACATCACAACGCCCCCAGCCCCCCGTCGCCATGAAGTCGAACCCGATCGTCGCGCTTTCCGAGATGCAGCCCGACCAGGAGGGTGATCTGTTCGCACTGCTTTCGGCCAAGGAAGAATTGGTCACCAAGAACGGCAAGCCGTATTTCCGCGTGACGTTTCGCGACGGTCATAAGGCGGTGAGTTTCCCGGTCTGGGGCGATTCGCCGTGGGCCGCCGACTGCCGCGACGCCTGGACGCCGGGACGGTACTACAAGCTGCGGGCCGCGTACCGCGAAACCCAGTACGGCCCGCAACTCGACATCCGGCGCATTCGCGAAGCGACCGACGCCGACCGGCCCGACGGCTTCGACCCGGCTGCCATCGTGCCGTGCTCGCGGTTTTCGCCCGAGTCCATGTTCGACGAACTGCTTGCCCTGGCGCGCGAGAATATCGCGTCCGCCCCGCTGAGTGCGTTGGTCGAGGAACTTTTCACGGCCAACCGCGAGGAGTTGCTCCGGGCGCCGGCCGCCCGGCAGAACCACCACGCCTATGCGGCCGGGCTGCTCGAACACACGCTCAGCGTCGCTAAGACCTGTGTGTTCCTGGCCGACAAGTACGCCGAATACTATCCCGAAATGCGCCCGCCGCTCGACAAGGGCCTGGTGGTTGCGGGCGGCATGTTGCACGATATCGGCAAGCTCCGCGAACTGGACGCCCAGCCGCACGACACGGTGTACACGCCCCAGGGCACACTCATTGGGCACATGCTGCAGGGGCGCGACATGCTCCGCGAGTCGCCGGCGTTCGGCAAGCTCGACGCCGAAACCCAGCTCCGCCTCGAACACCTCGTCATCGCCCACCAGCGGTTGCCGGAATGGGGATCCCCCAAACCGCCGATGACCCCGGAGGCCTTGCTGGTGCACTATGCCGACGACATCGACGCGAAGTATCAGATGATGTTCGCCATCCTTCGCGACGACACGACCGCCGGGCCGGTCACCTCGCGCCGGAACATTCTCGGGCAGCCCGTGTTTCGAGGGTGAATCCGGGCGGCGAATCGGTTACAATCGCGGGCGTCGCTTGGACACCTCACCATGTCGCCGCGCCCTTGCCGTGCGGCGACCCCACCCAATCGAGGAGGACCTCTCATGAACGCTCGCAAGCCGGGTTCCACCCGACGGCGGTTCCTGAAGAGCACGGCAGCCGGCGTGGCAGCGCTGGCGGTCGTGCCGCGCAACGTGCTGGGCCAAGGCGAAACGCCACCCAGCGAGGAGTTCGGCGGGGCGCTGATCGGCGCCGGCGGCCGAGGCAACGGCACGTTCAAGGGGCTGGGGCCGGGCGTCCGCAGGCTCGCTACCTGCGACGTGCGGTTCCGGGACAAGGCCGACAACAAGACGACCTACACCGACTTCCGCCGCGTGCTCGAGCGCAAGGACATCGACGTGGTGGCCATCGCCACCCCGCCCGGCTGGCACGCGCTGATTTCCATCGCCGCCATGGCGGCCGGCAAGGACGTGCTGTGCGAGAAGCCCATGACCCGCTTCATTGCCGAGGGCCGCGCCGTCGCCGACGCCGAGAAACGCTATGGACGCATCTATCAGATTGGCACCTACGGCCGGTTCGGCGGGAACCGTAAGCTGCGAAAGATCTTCGAGAGCGGGCTGCTCAGCAAGTGCGACACGGTCATCGTGCAGCGCGGCGGCAAGAAGGTGGCCCAATGGAGCGGGAAGGTGGTGTTCGACGTCGAGCCCGTGCCCGACTGGCTCGACTGGGACATGTACTGCGGCCCGGCGCCGCACCGGCCTTATCAACGGCACCGGTTCGGCGGCACGCACCGCGGCTACTGGGACTACGAGGGGGGCGGCCTGGCCGACATGGCCAACCACCACCTCGATCGCCCGGCCTACGAGTACGGCCGCGACCTGACCGCGCCGGTCGAGGTGATTCCCCACGCGCCGATCGCCCATCCCCAAGCCTGCGGCATGTGGGGCTGGGTCGAAATGAAATACGCCGACGGCTTCACCCTCGTACTCGACAGCGGCGAATGGGGGAAACCTTACGACCGTCTCCAGCAGACCAAGACCGGCGAGAACGATCTGTTGGCCATGCTCAGCGAGGAGGACCGGGCCAAGCTCGACGAAATGCCCGAACCCGAGCCGCTGGTGAGCTTCCCCGAAGCCATTCGCACACGCAAGCGGGCCGGCGGAAACGCCGACGTCACCCAGCGCGTCGCCACGATTTACCACCTGGCCAACGTCGCCTTCCGCTGCAATCGGACGATCCGGTTCGACCCCGACACCGAGCAGGTCGTCGGCGACGAGGAGGCCAACCGCCTGGTCAACCAGCCGATGCGCGCCCCGTGGTTCCTGTAACCGACGTGGAAGCGTGCGTCGGGCAGGAGCGGCGCCGCGCCCCGCGTGCGGGGCCCGTTGCCCGGTCCCGGATATCACAACGAACAACCGATAAAGGAAACGAACCATGCCAGTCCCTGAAAAGCTCAAGAACCTGGTGGCCCAAATGCCCGACCCGGACGGCCGCGGCATGTACACCGAGAATATCGACAAGGAGAAGATCGAGCGCGCGGTGGCCGAAATCCACCAGGGCGGCGGCGAGTTCGTCGCCGGCCTGGTCGACTTGCTCGACGAGCCCGGCTCCGCCGAGAACGTCAAGCCGCACTACGCACTGCACTGCCTGGCCAACCACATGCTGGTGGTCCAGGACGAGAACGGTCGGCGGCAGTTGGTCGAAGTGCTGTGCCAGAAACTTGGCAGCGACGACGTAGCCACCCACAACAAGCGGTACCTTTGCGAACTGATGCAATGGTCGGGCCGCCGCGAGGCCTGCACGGCGTTGGGGCAAGTGCTCGACCACGAGGACCTTGTGGAACCGGCCGCCATGGCCCTGGTGGCCATTCGCGACGGCGCGGCTGAGCAGTTCCGCGCGGCGCTGCCGAAGGTCGAGGGCTTTTGCCGGCTGAACTGCGTCCACGGGCTGGCCGCGCTGAAGGATTCCGGTTCGGCCGCCCTTTTGCGCGAGGCCTTGGGTGATGCGGAAGCGGACGTGCGTCTGGCCGCCGGCCACGGGCTGGCGCTGCTGGCCGACGCCCGCGACGCCGACCCCCTGCTTCAGGCTGCCGACCGAGCCGAGGGGTGGGAACGCATCCAGCAGACGCAGAACTGCCTCATTCTTGCCGAGCAGTTGACCGCCTCCGGGAAGAAGGCCGACGCCGCGCAGATTTACACCCGGCTGCGCGATACCCGGAAGGACCCCGCCGAACAGTACATCCGCGAGGCGGCCGAGAAGGCGCTGGCCGCGGCGTGAACGCACATTGCAGGGTGGGAGGATCCGGCTGTTTCAGCAGCCTTACTTCACCCACGCGCGCGCCACGTCCTTCCGAACCTCGAAATGAAAGAGCCGTAAAAGGCCCATAGGCATGCTTTGGCTCCGGCCGTCGTGTGTCGAAATTCGCAATCGGCGTACCGCGTGTGCCTCCTACAATCCGGCGATACGGACCCTCGATGTCCAATGATCCTGCGGAGCACGACACACCGGTCGACCGAAACGGACCGGACCTGATTGAACTGGAGCAGCGCGCCGTCAGGTGGTGGCAGCCGCTGGCGGTGCTGCTGGTTCTGGTTCTGCTGTTCCTGCTCGGCGACCGGCTTGGGCTGCGCGGCGCAGTAAGTGAGCTGCGGGCATGGGTCGATTCGCTGGGAATACTCGGACCTGTGGTGTTTGTGGCCGCGTATTTGTTGCTGACGATGCTGGGGTTTCCCAGTTCCCCGCTGACCGCCGCCGCCGGAGCGCTTTTCGGTGCTGCCTTGGGACTTGCCCTGGCGCTGGCAGCCGCCACCGCGGCGATGCTCGGCGGGTTTCTCGCCGCGCGGCATCTCGCCCCCGAGTACCTGCGGCAGCGGCTGCGCACCACCCGCGGTTTTCAACGCGTCGACCGTCTCGTGCAACGCCGCCCTGTGCCGGTCTTGGTGACGGTCCGGCTGGTCAGCATTCTGCCTTTCGCTGTCGTGAATTACGGCTTCGGCCTCACCCGCGTGCCATTCCGGACGTACGCGATCTGGTCTATTGTGGGCAAGGTGCCCGGCACCGTGGTGCTGGTGGTCGGGATCGACGCCATTGTCGATGTACTGTACAGCGACCGCGTGCCCTGGGGTTCGATAGCCTTGGTCCTGCTCGTGGCTGTGGCCCTGGCCGCGGCCCTTCGCACAATGAAACGTCGGCTGAAGGAAATGGAGAAAGACGATGCCTGAGCGGTGCCAACCGCGGCTCACATCATCTGCCACACGGCCATTTTGAGCAGGTCGCGGAAGTGGCGGCCGGAAAGCACGGCCGCAGGCTCGAAGCCGCAGTGCACCAGGCAGTCGCGGCAGCGCGGATCGCCGCCGGGGCCGAGGCTCGACCAGTCGGTCCGCTCGATCAGCTCGCGGTAGGTGGCGTAATGCGCATCGGCCGTCAAGTAGCAGGGCGCGCGCCAGCCGGCGATGTTGTACGTCGGGTTGGCCCACGCCGCGCACGGCAGTTGGCGCTGCCCGCACAAAAAGTCGAGGTACACCGGCGACGCCGTGACACGGAAGCGGCCGAGCAGCTTGCGAGCCTGCCGGAACTTCCGGTGGACTTCGTCGCGGGTCATGAACATCGCCTCGGCCTGCTCGGGGTTTTCGTCCTGGACGGCCTGGTAGCCGTAGGCGGGCGAAATCATCATGCCGTTGACCCGAAGTTCCGTAAGGTACTCGAACAGCACGGCAATTTCGTCGAGGTCGGTTTCTTTGTAGATGGTCGTGTTGGTGTACACGAGAAACCCGGCCTGCCTGGCGGCTTCGATGCCCTCGACGGCGGCGGCGAATACGCCCTCGCGGCCCGCGCCGGCGTCGTGCGTGGTCTCCATGCCGTCGAGGTGGACATTCACCATCAGGCGGCTGTTACGGGGAAAGCCGGACAGCTTGCGTGCGAGAAGCACGCCGTTCGTGCACAGGTAGATGTGCTTCCGCCGCCCGAGAATTTCACCGGCAAGCTGCTCGATTTCCGGATAGAGGAGCGGCTCGCCGCCGCACAGGCTGACGATCGGTGCGCCGCACTCGTCGAGCGCGGCCAGGCACTGCTCGACCGAAAGCCGCTGCCCCATGGTTGCCGCGTATTCCCGAATCCGTCCGCAGCCGTTGCACCGCAGGTTACAGGCGTGTAAAGGCTCCAACATCAGCACGAGCGGGAACCTTCGCTGGCCGGCAAGCCGCTTGCGTAAGAGGTAGGACGTCATGGAGCGGGTCAGGGAAAGCGGGAAACGCATGGTCGGTGCCGGGTTTGGGGGCCAGGAGGGGACCGACCTGCTTCGCCCACTGCGAAAGCGCCAGCAGGGGGAAGTAGATCGGGTAGTAGTGGTAGCGCAGATAGAAAACCTTCGGGAAGCCCGTGCCGGTAAACTCGGTTTCCTCCCAGGTGCCGTCTTCTTCCTGCATGAGTGTCAGGTAACGAATGCCGCGGATTACGGCGGGGTGCTGTTCCAGCCCGGCGGCGATCAGGCCCATCAGGGCCCACGCGGTTTGCGACGCGGTGGCGATTCCCTGGCCTCGCAGGTGCGGGCGCTTGTAAGAATCGGCCGATTCACCCCAGCCGCCGCTCTCCTGCTGGTGCGCCAAGAGCCAGTTGACACCGCCCACGACCGCCGGGTCGTCGTTCGGCACGCCGACGGCCACGAGCCCCGTCACGGCCTGCCACGTGCCGTAGATGTAGTTCACACCCCAGCGGCCGAACCAGCTTCCATCGGCCTCCTGGGTGGAACGCACGTACGCCACCGCCCGATCGACCGCCGCATCGCCCACACGCATGCCCAGTTGCCCGAGCGACTCCAACACCCGCGCCGTCAGGTCGGGTGTGCTGGGATCGATCATCGCGTTGTGGTCGGCGAAGGGCACATAGCAAAGGAACTCGGCGTCGTTGTTCCGGTCGAACGCGCCCCAGCCGCCGTCGTCGTTTTGCATGGCCAGCATCCAGCGCAGGCCGCGGTCCATCGCCGGAGCGCTCCGCGCCAGGGTTTCCGCCGGATCGTACGCGCCGGCAGGCGTGTCGACAGGTTCGGCCGCCTGCTCGCCGAACATGCGCAGGCGGGGCAGGAGGGAGGCGTCGTCGTCCGCGGCCGGCTCCGCGAACTGCGCTTTGAGCGCCATCAGCACCATGGCCGTATCGTCCGAGTCGGGATAGAACTCGTTGCGGTGTTCGAAGTACCAGCCGCCGGGCTCGGCTCGAACCGTATCCGACCAGTCGCCCCGCCGCGTCGTTTGGCGGTCGAGCAGCCAGCGGAAGGCGTCCTGCGCGTCGGGACTCTCGGTCGGGACGCCGGCCGCGGCCAGCGCGCGGAGGGTGATAGCCGTGTCCCAAACGGGCGACTTGCACGGCTGGACGCGCGCCGTGCCCGTTTCGGGGTCGTCGATCACCAGCGCGTCGAGTTGCCGCCGACACTCTTGAACCGGCTCGCTTTGGTCGTCGTAACCCAGTGACCTCAATGCCACCAGACTCCAGACGATGGGCGGGTAGATGGCGCCCACGCCGTCGCTGTGCTCGAACCGCGCGAGCATCCACTCCTTCGCGGCCCGGAGCGCACGGCGTCGCAGCGGCAGCAGGCCGTGCCGCCGGCACCACTTCAGGGTCCGGTCGAGGGTGCGGAAGAAGCAGTCCCAGCTTAGCAGCCCGGTGCCGCCGGGCAGGTCGGGGCAGCGGAGCCGCGGCCATTCGGCCGGCTCGCGCAGGAACAGCTCCCGAATGCCCAACCGCGAATCGACTTCCCGCACCGGACGCATGGCGGAGACGATCGACAGCGGCACGATGATCGTCCGCGACCACGAACTGACCCGGTGCAGGCTCACCGGGAGCCACTTCGGCAGCAGGACGGCCTCGGGCGGCACCTCGGGGCACTGGTCGTAGGAAATCTGCCCCAGCATGGCCAGGTAGAACCGGGTGAAGCTGTTCACCGCGTCGGCGCCGCCGTGGTGGAGGATGGCCTGCCGGGCCCGCTGCATGTACTCGGCACTGGGGTCGTGGCCGGTCAGCTTCAGCGCGAAATACGCCTTCACGCTGCCGCTGATTTCGACGTCGCCGCCGGGATACATGGCCCAGCCGCCCTCGGGCATCTGCTGCTCGACCAGGTGGGCCGCCAGTCGTTTCGCCAGCGGCGATTGCTCCTCGCCCAGGTAGGCCAGCAGCAGGATCGTCTCGCTTTCGAGGATGGTGTCGCCCTCGAGTTCGGCGCACCAATAGCCGTCCGGGTGCTGCTCATCGAGGAGCCACTGCCGGGTTCGCAGCATGGCGCGGCGCACGGGGGCGCCGAGCACGCGGATGGTCATATCGTCCGAGAGGTCGGACCGCGATACGTCGCTGAACCCGTCCTTAGGCGCAACGAACGTTTCCTGAATCATGCTCATCGATGATAGCCTCCTGCCCTTGTGAGCGGTCGTCCCTGACACGCTATCCGCAGAGTGCGGGCTGAGTACCAAATAGCTTATGACATCGCGGGCGAAACGGCAAGCCCAAACGGAGACAATTTATTGCGAGGCGCGCTAGCGCTGCTAGCATTGCCGGCGATGAATGGGCTGCTCTTTGCTGCCGGCCGAGCGGGAACCGGCTGAAAGCCCGCAGCGCATTGCACGGAAACGCTCACCGTCCGTTCCCTCGCCCGGCGGAGTTGCTACCGGATAATCCGCTGCGAGGCACGCTATCGCCGCTAGCATTGCTTGCGGCAAAGGAGTCACTTCCCTCATTTGACGTTTCCGGCCGAGAGCAGCGGGGCTATAATTCAGGTGGACTGTGCGAGAACAATCCAGGCGCCCTGCCGCTCGAGCAGGACGCGGGGACACCGTATCCAGAAGCCGGTCCTTGTTTCCGCACAGCCTGTCCGACAGATCCGTCGCGGCGGCACCCAGCAGGCGAATCATGATCCACTCGGTTTCCATTGAAGAAGCACAGGCCCGGTTGCCCAAACTCATCGACAAGCTTAAGCCGGGAGAGGAGTTAGTCATCATGCGAGCCGACGAACCCGTTGCCCGGTTGACCACCGCGCCGTGTCCCGTCCTGAAGCCGCGCCGTCCGGGCAGTGCCGTAGGCAAGCTGCGAATCATCAGCGAGAACGACGAGCATCTGCACGACTTTCGCGAGTACATGCCGTGACGTTTCTCCTGGACACGCATGCCTTTCTTTGGTTCGCGCTTCGCGATGCGAGGCTGAGTAAGACGGGAAGCTTGTTGATTAGCGACCCGGGCAATCGCTTGCTGTTGAGTCCGGCGAGCTATTGGGAGATTGCCATCAAGATAAGCCTGGGGCGTTACGAGTTGAATGACGATTTTGGGCTGTTCATGCGCGAGCAAATTGTCGAAAACGTGTTGGATATCCTGCCGATTACACTCGAACATGCCGCTGTTGTTGCAACGCTCCCGTTTCACCATCGCGACCCATTCGACCGCCTGCTCGTTGCGCAAGCGATTGCCGAGCAGATTGCCATTCTTAGTTGCGACACGGCGCTCGATGCGTACCCGGTTTCCCGAGTTTGGTAGAGATCGGTCAGCCTGTGAGTACAGTTGGGCACCGACGTGCAGTTCGGAGTGGGACCCGTAGACGATTATGGAGCGTCCTCCCGTTTAGTTCTACTAAAATGGAGTATACTCCATTTTAGTCGACCTGCAACCTACTCATCGCACCACCCGGTACGCCCGGGCGGGGTGGTCGTCGATGGGCGGCAGCGGCGCAAGCACCTGCTGTTCGACCAGTTCCTCGAAGAGATCGGGCTGCACCCAGGGGTCGAAACCGTAGGTGGCGCGGTAGCGGGCGATTTCGCCCCAATGCACCAGCACGTGCGAGACGCCCGCCTCGGCCAGCCGCCGCCGGATTGCCTCCGCCGTCCCCTCGTCGGCCAACCGTCGCAACGGCGTTTCGTCGAAACACGTGCTGTACAGGATGGGCACCTCCAGGTCGAACACGGCGGCATCGCCCACCAGCAGGAGCGTTCCCTTGGGCGGATTGGCGTTGAAGTGCAGGTGCCACGGGTTGACCCGGAGCGGGTCGGTCCGCGCACGCTCCAGCGGCAGGAAGAACCGCTTGTAGTTGCCCGGTGCGGGCGAAACGGCCACCAGCAGGCTGGCAAGCGACGTGAGCAGGAACAACCAGAGCAGCGCTCGGCGCCACCACGCCCGGTCGGTCCACGTTGCTCCCACCCCGGCCAGGACGGCCACGACCGCAAGCGACGGAATCCAGAACCGGTCGATCCGGTGCGTGAGCAGCCACCAGGCCGCGATGAACCACGCGAAGTATCCGGCCAGCACCCAAGTAGCAGGCACGCTCCGTCGTGCCGTTCGCCCAGTAGCAGGCACGCTCCGTTGTGCCGTCCGCCCAGTAGCAGGCACGCTCCGTCGTGCCGTCCGCCGCCCGGGCACGCAATCTCCTTCGGCCGCATCCTCGGCTCCCACGACCGGAACCGCTTCTGTTCGACAGAAACGCCGCGCAGCCACCGCCAGCAGTGCCAGCGGGAACAGCAGCGGGCCGAGCCATTCGCTCCGAAGAAAAACCGTGGCCAAATCGCGGCCAAGCGTAACCGGAGAGAACCCGTCGGGCAAGTGAACCCGGTTCCACTGGGCGTTGCTGGCCGCGTCCCACGTGCCGGTGCGGTCGCCGAACAGTTCGAACAGCAGCGGATAGGTGGGGTTGCCGGTGAAGGCCCAATTCTTCGCGTACCATAGCCCGCCGCCCAGCGCGGCGGCGCACAGCAGCGCCGCGACGGGTTTCCGCATGTTGCGAAGCCGGGGAAACCACGGGCGGGACCGTTTTGAGACAGCGTTTGCCGTTTCGCCCTCCTCATTCCGTGTAGCCCGCCACGCGGTCCAGGCGAGAAGGGGAACGAGCACAAACAGTATGCCGGGATACTTGCACGCTGCAGCCGTCCCGGCAAGGTAACCCGCCAGCAGGTAGTTCGCGTACGGGTGCAGGATGGTCGAGGGGAAAACGCTGCCTTGCGATGCGGGTGTATCGGGGTTCAGAGAGCCTTGCGGGGTGCGGCACGCTGAAGCGTGAACTCCAACGGGGCAGCCGGAAGGCTGACCTTTGGCAGGGGCGGCGGGCAGCAGCACGGTCGCGTAGACGGCCAGGAAGGAATACATCGCCAGGGGCGATTCGGCCAGCCCCGCCGTCGATACGTGGACTACCCACGGCGTGGCCAGGTACAGCACAGCGGCGACCGTGCCGGCCGTATTCGAGTGGAGCCGCCGCCCGGCGGCCAAAAGGGCCAGGGCCGTCAGCGGCGCGGTCAGGGCGACGACCGTCTTTCCCACCAGGGCCCCGAGCCACCAATCGCCCGTAATGCCCATGGCCGCCAGCGCGAACATGCTCGCGCCCAGCGGCATATTCGCGTACACGTTGTGGGGCAGGAACCCGATGTGCCCCTCGGCGTAGAACTCCTTGGGCGCTTGCAGATGGTATTCCAGCACGTCGAAGTCGACCGGCGGTAGCACGCCGCCGAGCACAATGACGAGCGCAAACGGGGCCGCCGGCCACAGCCACCGCGGGTCGAGCCAGTCGGCAGGGTCCGTGCCTTCGGCCTGCCGCACTCCGATGCTGTCTGCTTTGCGCTGCGAGAACTCGTGCCGTTCTCCGGGCACGCTCTCCTTCGCCCGCCGGAGCCAGAGCTTCGAGAACAGGGCCATCGACAGCACAGCCGGCAGCCAGAACACCATCGGGTTGTGCAGCCAGCCGAGCAGCCCGACGGCCAACGTGTAGGTCGAGACGGTCGCCAGCCCGACCGCATTGGAAAACACGAACGATTCCAATCGCGTGAGCGCACGGTCGGCCCCGACGGCAACTAGCAGAATCCACCCGAGGGTTGCCGCGTACGCGGTCATCAGCCCGGCGAAGAGCAGCACGGGCAGCCGGTCGAACAGCCCCAGCGCCGGCGGGTCGCCGAACCAAACGCCCAGCAGCATCTCGGGCAGCAGCAGGAACTGCCAATAGTCGATACGACGAAACGTACCGCCGGTCACCTGCTCAATAGTCGGCAGGCGCGTGGTGTAAAACAGGACCAGGTACAGGCCCAACCCGGCCGCCACCAGGACCCCGAGCCGACCGGCGGGCCGGGGCCTCTCCGCTTGTTGGATTTCCGGTTGCTTCTGCAAAGCCTTACGCATTATATCGGGAGGCGATTGGGCCGATGGCGGCTATCCACCCGGCGATCGGGGTTTTTGCAAATTCTACGGCAATTCCTTTCGGATGCCCAGTATCCAAGAGGGCGCCGCCGCGCAGAGGACGTCGCAGATACCCTGCAATATACCCCCTGTTGGGGCGGCTTCCCCAGCAGACCGGTCGTGGCCGATTTTTGCAGATTAGAAATCCGATTCTAGATTACAAGACTGTTCACCAGTGCGGCGAATTCTTATCTCCCAGGTCCGCGAGTGCATCGAAACCGAACGTCGCGCCTCGTGCAGTTTGCCGTGATTGATACGGCGCATTGAGGAGCAGTTCCACCCGCCGCGACTTCCTCATTCCTCCGGAGCCGGCCGGCGCTTCACCATGCCGGAGTTGCTCCTGAGTCGTTCCTGAACGCCGCGCGGCCGGCGGTATCGACCACGCCGTCGTAGCCCGGGCCACCGGCGCCCAGGTACCCGTCGCTGCGGCCCGTGTCGTCCCGGCTGACCCAAAACGCGTAGAGCGAGCCGCCGGCCAGTTCGAAGCGGAACCGCACCGGCTTGCCTTGAAGCGAGGCAAGATCCGAGCCGCCTTTCCACGCCATCGGCTGCAGCGTGCTGTCGCCGGTAAACGGGACGCTGTCGGCTAGGGTGAACGGTTCGATGGGCCGGCCGCTCTCGTCCAACACTTCGGCCCGCAAGGTGCCGTTGGGTACGTTTGCGTTTATAAACAGCCGCGTGCCGTTGAACCGGACCGGCCGCGTGGTGAGCGAGCCGCCTTCGGGGCCGGCGTCCATCGAGGCGAAGCCGTCGCGGCGGAGGAAGGCCAGCCCGATGCCTCCGCCGTGGTACATCCCCCGGCTGCCGTCCGGCGCGATGCCCGAGAAGCCCGTGTAGGGAAAGACGAGTTTGTCGCCCAACACGACGAACACGCCCGTCGTGCTGTGCAGGTAGGCGCGGTCCCAGTCGCCCTCGCGGCGGGTACCGGCCAAGAACGGCTCGCGGCTGGGGCGGTGCCAGTGGAAGCCGTCGCGGCTGAAGCCGAGTTCCAGGTCGGTCAGCTTGGGGAACCGTCCCTCCTCGCACACCCGATTGTTCGGCCCGCGGTGGACATAGTGCATGCCGATCATCAGGCTTTCGTAGGCCACTGCATTGAGGCTGTACAATTGCGTTGGTTCCCCCGCGCCCGGGTATCGGCCCTCGGGCTCGGGCCGGTCGAGGCGGTCGGCGCCGGTCCAATAGACGGCCGACGCCCAGTCGTAGCCTTTCAAGAACTCGGCATGTTCGTGGTAGTAGCGGTTGCGGCCTCGGGTGTCGCGTTTGATGCTGAACGCCCAGACGCGGCGGAAGGGATTGTAGAAGAACGAGCAGTAGTCGCCCGCCTGACCGGCTCGGACGCCTTCCGACCACGTCAGCCCATCGGCCGACGCATAAAGGAAATGGCCGCGTTTGGGGTGGCTTCCGCGGTGACATTCCAGGTACTTCAGCCGCTCCTCGGGCGGCGCGTCGAGGTCGAGCCAGATGGAATTGTCGTCGACGCTTCGCGGCAGCAGCGCGTTGCCCCGCCCGGGCGCAAGCTCCGGCCGGGTCCAGCGGACCATATCGGGGCTGACGGCCATGGCCAGCGGCCCGCGCCAACCGTCGACGTAGAACATCTTGAACCGCTCTTCCTCGGGATCGAAGAAGACGCCGCCGTGCCCCAGGTACACCGTGCCCCGGCGACGCAGCGCCTCGTCCGTTTCGGGCTTCATCACCGGGTTGCCGACGTACCGCCGGGCGGTGTGATACGTGCGCCGCAGATCGGTTTCGTCGATCAGGAAATCGTCCACGAACAGTTGCCGACCCACGTCGATGGGCACCACCGCGGGCGGATGCACCAGGTAGGGCACCGGCATGGGCTCGACCGATTGCGGGCAGAGGGAGTCGGGTGGCCATACTTTCGGCAGGCGGATGCCGTTGTACAGCAACTCCCCGCCCTTCAGCGGCCGGCTAATGAGCATCTTCAGCCGGGAGTTCGGGCCGACGAGTTTTCCGGCGAGGATGTCTGCCTCGGTAATGCGTGCCATGAGGATCTCACCCAGCCGGGAGCGCTCGCGATCGTACGAAATGTAGAGGGTGCCGTCGGGGGCCTGCGTGCCGTCGGGGTAGGAAATGCCCTTGCGCTCGTCAAGCATCAGCCCGCCTTTCCAGGTGGCTCCCTCGTCGTCCGACAGCCAGGCGGTGAGCTTGCTGCGACCCTCGTGCGCATCGATCGTCTCGCCGTGCTTGACCAGCAAGAGGCGGCCGGAGGCCAGCCGACGCAGGTGGAAGCGGGCGACCGGATGGTCGATGCCCTCCGGAGCGACCGGCTCGGACCACGTGGCGCCGTGGTCGTCGGAGAAGCTTTGCATCAGGCCCGTGCGCGTCCGCGCCAGCATCCACAGCGAGCCGTCCTTACGCTCGACGATCATGTGCTCGTACCAATCCGGGTTGGGGAAGGCCACGCAGCCGCGCCGCTGCCAGGTGGCGCCCTCGTCGGTCGATACGAACACGTTCGCGCCACGGTACGGGTCGAGTTCGGGAAACACACAGTCGGCGAACGGCCTGCGGCCCGGGGTTTGCAGCAGGTAAACGGGCAGGAGCCACTCGCCGCTGGAAAGGACCGTCGGCTTGTTGAGCATCCGCCCGTGCCAGATGCGGCGGGGCTCGGACCACGCGGGGTTCTCGGCGTCCGGGTCGTCGCAAACCGCCGCCCAAAGGCCGGCGCGGCGGTCGCGCATGTTCATCACCTGGTCGAAAAAGAACCAGAGCCGTCCCCGCGGGTCGGTCCACAATGCGCCGACGAGCACGCTGCGCGGCAGTGGCAGGTTCGGCGACCGGCTGTCAATCACCAGGCGAGGCTTCGACCATGTTTCGCCGTCGTCGTCGCTGGTGGCGGCCACCATGAACGCCTTGGGGCCGTCCTCGCCCGCTACCCATGCCGCCCACAGCCGCCCCTTGGGCGTCCGCTCGATACCGATGGTCATGCCATAGTCGAGCTGGTCGTAGTCGTACTCGGGCAGCGGCGAGGTGTTGAGCTTCGGGGGAATAAGCGCCAGGTCGGCAACTCTCCTTAATGTGGCCGGCGAACGGTCGCCGCTGCGGTAGGCCTCAAATACTTCGGCCTCGTAGGTCCGAAGTTGCTCCGGCGTCATGGCCGCGAACCGTGCCTCGGGCCCCTCGGCGGCAAATGCGGGAAGCGGCGGCACAATGCCGGTAAGGATCCAGATTCCGGCGGCGAACGCGATAGGGGAGAACGGTTTCATGGCGGGCGGCTTCGGATGGGGCGAATGGGTGGCGCGGACAACGCGTCCGCCGTGCAAGTGTACCAGAATCGGCCTGTGATTTCAGCTTTCCCGGCCGGGCGCGCGGGGTGCAGGAGCTGTGGTGGACACCGGCGCTCGGCATGAAACGGTCCCCACCCGGGCTCGCCCCGGGGGATCGATGACTGGCCGGCTACCGCGGACTCACGGCACCCCTCGCCCCCGCCGCTGCTCTGCCGCCGGAGCGGCAGAGCAGCGGC
>CAYPWB010000123.1:0-4802 GCA_964414315.1 uncultured Planctomycetaceae bacterium
GTGCTACTGTAGGGCGGCTCTCCGAGTCGCCACTTCGCTTTCCCGTTCACGACTCCCAGCGTCGTGCTACAGTAGGGCGAGTCGCCAGTCTTCCTACCCGTCTACGACTCGGAGAGTCGTGCTACTGTAGGGCGGCTCTCCGAGTCGCCACTTCGCTTTCCCGTTCACGACTCGCAGCGTCGTGCTACAGTCGCCCTCTACGTTCCTTCGGGCTCGGCGCGCACGATGCCGTCGTCGAAGCTTGCGGCGATGCGATGACCGGGCGGCACGGTCAGGAAGTCGGCCTCGTCCCAGGGGCCGTCGACCAACCGCTGGATCAGTCCCAGGTCGCCGACCAGCCGGTCGAACTGCCAGCCTCGCGCGGCCGCCAAGTCGCGTGTTTCCCGCTCGAAGCGGTCGTCGGGACCGACGCCCATGGTAATGTACGTTAGCCGCGAGTAATTGCGGGTCATTTGGCGCAGCTCTTCGTACAGGAAGCGGGCGTTGTCCTCGCCGTACCGTTCGACCAGCTCGTCGTACGACTGGGCAACGCGACTGCGGCGCTGGATCGACTCGCCGCCAAGCTGTTCGAGATCGTCGCCGCGTTCGATCCAGCCGCTTGTCTTGAAATACGCACCGGGGTTCGCGCGGAAGTATTCCAAATATCGCTCCTTGCTGCCGAGGAACAGCGTGATGCAATCGTGCGCGCGGGGCACCACCAGCGGAATGCGGCGGGCGGCGAGCCCCACCAGGCCGTTGCTGCACAGGGCGTAGCCGAGTACCACGGCGTCGTAGCCCGCCTCGTCGACCTCGGCCAGGCGGGCCGCGATCCGCTCGTTCATTCCGGGCGAACCCAGGTCGTGCAATCCTTTGGGGAGGAACTCCACGTCGACGCGGTTGTTCGACCGGGCCGCCGCGGCGCAGAACTCGCGGTAGAGGATCTCGCAGGCGATAAGCTTCAAGCGTTTGGGCACAAGCAACCTCGTCAGGTTTCGATGTCCGGTTCGCCGACGAATCGGTAGCCGGCGTCGCGGATGGTAAGGAAATGGCGGGGATTGGCCGGATCGGGCTCGAATGTCTTCCGCAGGCGGCGCAGGAACTGGTCGGGCGCACGCGTTTGCACGTTGCCCGCCATCCCCCAAACCTCTTCAAGCAGTTCCTGCCGGGGAATGACCCGCCCCTCGTGCTCGACGAAGTATCGCAAGAGCTTCATTTCGAGCTGGGTCATGCGCACCTGGTGGCCGGCGACGGTTACCTCGAAGGTGTCGAAGTTGATTTCGGCGTTGCCGAACGCGGCCTGCGTGGGCGGACGGCCCGCCGAGCCCCGGCCGGCCGAACTGCGCCCGGCCCATTGCAACAGGTTGCGCACCCGGCTGAGAAACTCCTCCAGATCGAACGGTTTGGTCAGGTACTGGTTGGCGCCGACGTCGAAGCCGCGGGCGCGGTCCTCGGCGAGGGTGCGTGCACTGAGGATCAGCACGGGGGTGTCGCGCTCGGCCCGAATGGCTTCGCATACCGCGTAGCCGCTCATGCCGGGCAGCATGAGGTCGAGGACCACGAGGTCGACGTCGCCGGGCCGCGCCTCCAGAAATCGCAGGGCGGACGGCCCGTCGCCGAACGTCGTCACCCGATATCCCTCCGCGCACAGGTTGTACTGGATGCCCTTGGCCAGGTGCTCCTCGTCTTCCACTACGATAATGTGCGGTTTCTCTTGCACGGATCGATCTCTCGTTCTACACAAGGGGTCGTGGCAACCGGCCGCGGGGGACTGTCGCCTTCGGCCGGTAAGGGGACAGGTCCATGGACGGTTGCGGGATCATGTTGCTTCCGTTTATCGCGGGGTGGGAATCTGCACTTCAAATATGGTTCCCGGCTCGGGTTCGCGGCTGCGAAGGCGAATGCGCCCTCGAAGCCGCCGGACCGCCGTACGAACAATATACAGCCCGAGCCCCGTGCCCGGCTTGTCACGCTCCAACTCACTCCCCAGGCGGACGAATCGCCCAAACACCGCGCGGCGCAACGGCTGGGGAATGCCGCGCCCGTTGTCGGCAATGCGTATGGTTACGAAGCGGTCGGGTCCGGGGTGCATGGTCACCTCGACGCGCGGCTGGGCTCCGGCGTACTTCACCGCGTTGTCGAGCAGGTTGCGAAAAACCACGTCGACGTCGACCGGGGCGGCAAGCACCGTACAAGGCTGCAGGTCGAGGTGAATGGTTTCGGCGGGCAGGCGGTAGCGCCGGCACACGGCGTCGGCGCAGTCGGCCAGAAGCCCCTCGAGCGGCACCTTCTCTCGCTCCCCGGGGCCTCGCGCCGCGTTCAGCTTGCCGGCGTCGAGAAGCTGGTCGGTCAGGCGGTCGAGCCGCTCGATGTCGTCGAGCATAATCCGAAGGAAGTCGCCCTGCTCCTCGGGGCTCACTTGGCGGCGGCGGAGCGTTTGCAGACACAGCTTCATCGAGGCCAAAGGCGACTTCAACTCGTGAGTGACGCTGTCGATGAAGTTCGATTGCCGCTGGGTCAGATGGATCGCCTTCACCGAAAGTACCAGGTAGATGATCGTGCCCGCCAGCAGCAGGACGATGAATGTCGCGCCGATCGACAACAGGGTCCAGTGGAGCGGCGCGTAGCTGCGGTCGCCCAGCGCACCGAAAACGGCCGAAAGCACCCAACTGGCGGCAAGCACCGCCAGCAGAGTAATCATCCCAACACCCAGAAGAATGGGCCATTTCAGCGAGCGGCGCGGCAACATGGACGGGCAATGCGATGGTTGGGCAGCCGGAACGGTCCTGGTCCGCGCCGATCCCCTCCGGCACGGGAAATCGACGACACCTTCAAGCCCTCAGAGACTGTCTGAAAAGGCTCGGACCCACGTCCCCTCTCCCTCCGGGAGAGGGTTAGGGTGAGGGGCGTAGACCAACCGGGCTTGCTCCTATCTTACTCAATTTTCTACAAGCCCTCACCCCAGCCCCTCTCCCAAAGGGAGAGGGGAGTTTTCAGACAGCCTCTCAGCATAGCAACCGGGCGAAACCGCCGTCAATGTAGCCGTCAATGTATCTGTGCACGCCCCTCAACTCGACCTGGACACGGGCAGCCCCCCGGGGTACAGTCCATTACCCGGGTGGAATCTGCTCCCAGACAAAGTGGCAGGCACCCGGCATTCACCAATGCGGGAGGAGGGGCGCATCCGATGAACCAAGACTTCGTGACCGTGCAAACGTTCAGCAACCCGGTTTTGGCCCATATGGTCCGAAACCGTCTGGAGGAGGAGGGCGTACGCGCGTTCCTCGCCAATGAGGCTCTTGTCAGTACGGTGTGGCACCTGTCGAACGCCATCGGCGGCATCCGGTTGCAGGTGGCCGCTGCCGACGCGGAACGCGCCGCTGCCTTGCTCGCCGAGGCTCCGCTTGCGCAAGCAGGGGAGGAACTGCAAGCGTCGGCCGGCATGGAGGAAACGGAGCCATCGGCCACGCCCCGGGAAGAATTGGCCGACCGCGCCCTGGGAATTGCCTTCATCGGCATCCTCCTTTTCCCGTTGCAAGCCTACGCGGCGTGGCTTCTGTGGAAGGTCGTCCGGTCGCCGGAGCAACTGAGGGGCGAGCACCGTGTGAATGCAGTGGTGGCCGGCGCGATCGCCCTGTCGTTTCTGGGGATCCTTGCCGTCTGGCTTGCCACGCTGATGGACTGAGAGGCGAAGCATCCCTGCCTCGCAAGCAGGAGTTTGGGTGGCTGAAGAAAAGAGGGAAAGAAGACCGATATTAGCAATATGGGGCCTTTGCGAGTCCGCTCGCCCCCCACGAGACAGGCGGCCCTGAACGGCCGATGAAATAGCATGCCGGGCGAACACTTGGACTTGTCGAGCGATTCGGTGCTGGGAGGTGGCGCCGGACTGCGCGGGCGGCGGTTCCTGGGCGTCCAGTTCGCCTGTTGCGGCGTGTACGCAAGGGTTTACGTCAATCGCGAGGAGACCGCCTACGTGGGAAACTGCCCCCGCTGCTCCCGGCCGGTGCGGTTCCCCATCGGCCCCGGCGGCACCGCCTGCCGCTTCTTCACTGCCTATTGAGTCGTTTGGCACTTTTGGGTATGCTCCGCCCCGGTTGGGACTGTTGCGGGGGAGGATACGGGAGGAAAAAAGGGAAAAGGGGAAAAAGGGGAAGAAAATCACGAAGATACGAGTTCTTCTCTGGCCGATATCTGTTTCCCTTTTTCCCCTTTCCCCTTTTTCCTCTCCCACAGCATTCTGAACACACTCACTTATCCCTCACCCCCCTTCCCGGCTGATGGACTTCGAAATCCAGCGATGTACCCGGCATTGTGCCGCGACGGGGCGCGAGCTGATCCCGGGCGAGACGTTCTACTCCGCCCTGGTGGAAAAGGCGTCGTCGGTTGAGCGGCTCGACTACTCTGCGGAGGCCTGGACCGAACCGCCCGAGAACGCCATCGGCTGGTGGAAGACCCAACTGCCCGACCCGAAGGTCCAGCGAAAACAATGGGCCCCCAACGACGTGATGCTTCGGCTGTTCGACGAGTTGGCCGAGCAGCCGGAGCAGCAAGACGTTCGTTACGTGCTGGCCCTGCTGCTGGTGCGGCGCCGCGTGATGCGCATGGAAGAGGCCGAGCCCGACGAGCAGGCAGGCGAGGACACCCTGGTTCTCTATTGCCCGCGGCGCGACGAAACCTATCGTGTGCCGGTCGTGCTGCCCGACGCGGAGCGGGCGGAGGAGATTCAACGTCAGATCGCCCAATTACTGGAGTAACCGTGGGACAAGCTTCCAGCTTGTCAACATGACCGTGGGATAAGCTTCCAGCTTGTCAACATGACCGTGGGA
>CAYPWB010000123.1:4902-14800 GCA_964414315.1 uncultured Planctomycetaceae bacterium
ATCCCACTTAGCGGCAAACAAAGGCGGTTCCATGGATGGAATGCGATTGCGGCTCGTTTTGGTGGTTTTTCTCGGTCTGTTCGCGTTGTGCGGGGCGAGTTGCCAGAATATGGTGCGTCAGTTCGGGCAGCCGGCGGTGCGCGTGCTGCCTCCCACGGCGAGCCTGGAGCAGGTGATCGACGTGGTGAACCGCAACAGCGCGGCCATATACGCCTTTTCGAGCACGGAGGCCTCCATTTCGAGCCCCGGCATGCCCACGCTTCGCGCGAACGTGGCGTTCCACCGCCCGCAGCGGTTCCGCCTCCGCGCGCAAACGGCCATGACCGGCGCCGAGGTCGACCTGGGCAGCAACGACGAGCTGTTCTGGTTCTGGGTGCGGCGGAGCGAACCGCCGGCGGTGTACTTCTGCCGGCACGACCAGTTCGCCACGAGCGCGGCCCGGCAGAGCATTCCCATCGACCCGAATTGGCTTATTGAGGCGTTGGGCGTGGTCGAGTTCGACCCCGCGCTGCCGCATCAGGGACCCTATCCGCTGCCGGGCGACCGCTTCGAAGTGCGCACGGTGCGCGAAACGCCGCAGGGGCCGGTCACGAAGAGCACGGTCATCGACGCACTCCGCGGCTGGGTGGTAGAACAGCACCTTTACGACGCGACGGGACGGCGG
Source organism: uncultured Planctomycetaceae bacterium (assembly GCA_964414315.1). Lineage (GTDB taxonomy): Bacteria > Planctomycetota > Planctomycetia > Pirellulales > Thermoguttaceae > PWXP01. Next base: position 5,567 of record CAYPWB010000123.1, read on the forward strand.
ATGGCCTCGGCCGTGGCCGAGCAGCATCGGCGCGACCCGCTCACGAACCTCGTCATGCCGCGCGTTGTGAAAATCGACAGCCCGCAGGCCAAATTCTCCATGCGCGTGAACCTGGGGAACGTGCAGATCAACCGTCTTTCGGGCAATCCGGACGAATTGTGGTCGATGCCGCGTTATCCCGGGGCTGCGATGGTCGACCTGGGCGCCCCGCCACCGTCTCCCACCGGTCCCGGCTATCCCCAGCCCGACATGCTCGACCGGCCGCCGGCCCATGCGGGACGGTAGCACGGGCACTTGGCGTACGGGACATTCTTCGGTTCCTCCGCTCTTTACGCAAACCAGTTGGCCGAACGAAGGAGTTCTGCCCAAGGAAGCGGACGGCACGACCGAGCGTGCCCGCTACTTTGCCGTGGTTTGCGTCTGGAAACGCAAGAGCCAATTCTTCCGGCACCGCCGGCTCCAACGCCTGGGCCGTCTTCGATGCAGGCGGCTCTGGCGAACGGGGGGGGCAAAGACCACTCTCCTATGGGTATGCGCTGAATGCAAAGGGAACCGTTTCCCGCGAACGGCTGAACGTCGGCGGCATGCAGCCCGAAAGAGGCCATTCCGCCGGCCCTGCCCCCTGCGGCGCCAACCTATGCTTCAGTATAGTAGATGGTTTTGCATCGGCCTTCCCCCTCGTTTCGTGCCTGCCGGCATTGGCGGCAGAAGGAGTTCCATGTTCCGTCTCGTCGCCATTGTGTTGAGAAGGGCATTTCCGGCCGTGTTGGCCTGGGCGGCGTGGGCGGCGCCGGCGTACGCTGCCGAGATGGGCAGTGGGGTCACCGAACCTTCGCCCGGTTTGACTCATCGCATGATGGTGCTGGTGCTCCAGCTTGGCGTGGTGCTGTTCATGGCTCGACTTGGCGGGCTGGCGTTCGAACGCGTGCGGCTGCCGGGTGTGTTGGGCGAGTTGTCGGCCGGGCTGCTCATCAGTCCCTACCTGCTGGGCAGCGTACCGATTCCCGGTTTTCCGAACGGCTTGTTCTTCGTGCCGGAAGGCGTGGGCGTGGCCGATATCCCGGTCAGCCCGGAACTGTACGGCATGGGCGCCTTGGCGGCCATCGTCCTGCTGTTCATGGTGGGCCTGGAAACCGACCTCCGGCTGTTCCTTCGCTACTCGGTGGCCGGGGCGTTGGTGGGCATCGGGGGGGTTGCCGTGTCGTTCGTCGGCGGGAACCTCCTCACCGTCGCACTAGCGCCGCAATTGGTCGGGCGCGAGTTAAGCTTCATGGATCCTTTGTGCCTGATGGTGGGCGTTATCTTCACGGCCACCTCCGTAGGCATCTCCTCGCGCACCCTGGCCGAACAGCGAAAACTCGATACGCCCGAGGGCGTCACCATCCTGTCCGGCGCCGTCATCGACGACTTGCTGGGCGTGGTGCTGCTGGCCGTGGCGCTCGGTGTCATCTCTGCCTCGGAACACCCGGGACAAGGGGTGCAGTGGATCATTGTGCTCCGCATCGCCGTCCAGGCCGTTGTCCTCTCCCTTGCCGCCACGGCGCTGGGCCTGACGGCGGCGCGTTACGTGGGCGGCCTGCTGAAGCTGTTCCGGCGCCCGACCGTCATCGCCGTCATGGCGCTCGGCCTGGCGCTGATTGTGGCCGGCCTGTTCGAGGGGGCGGGGCTGGCGATGATCGTCGGGGCCTACGTGACCGGCTTGTCCCTGTCGAAGACCGACTTGCGCAATGTGATCGTCGAGCGGCTCTACGTGCTCCAGGTCATGCTCGTTCCCGTCTTCTTCGTCGTGATGGGCATGCTCGTCGACGTGCAGCAGCTTCTCAACCCTCGCATGGCCGTCCTCGGCGTCGTCTTCTTCGCCGTGGCGGCGCTTACCAAGCTGGTTGGGTGCGGGCTGCCGCCGATGCTCGCGGGGTTTACGCTCCGGGGTGGATTTCGGATCGGCGCCGGCATGCTCCCCCGCGGCGAAATCGCGCTGTTGATGGCCGGCACGGCATTGGCGGCCGGCGTGCTAACGCAGGAGATTTTGGGCATCATCGTGGCGGTGACGCTGCTTTCGGCCGTTACCGCGCCGCCGCTGATGATCCTGGCCTTCCGCGGCTCGGACCCGGGGGTCCGAAAACCCTTGCCACCCAGCGAAGACCGCGAAATTGTCTTTCACTTCCCGTCGCCGGCTGTGGTGTCGATGCTGACGGACAAGCTTGCGGCAAGCTTCGAATCGGAAGGGTTTTATGTGCATCCGGTCGACCGCGACGAAGGTCTGTACCAGCTTTGCAAAGACGACGTATTCATCGGTTTCCGCGGGACCGGCAACGAAATCGTGTTCACCTGCCAGCAGCGCGAGATTGCCTTCGTGCACACCGCCATGATCGAAGTGGTGGCCGCCGTCGAGCAAACGATCCGCGAATTGCGCAAGCCGCTCGACCCGCGCGAGATCCAACGCGGCCTGCAAGCGGCCTCGGCGGAGGGCGTGTCCGAGCCCTCGGCCCAAGCATCACTGCGAGGGTACGTGCATCCGAATCTGCTGCTCCCTCGGCTGCAGGCCATTACTCGAAAAGGTGTTGTGGAGGAGTTGCTCGACGCCGTTTGTGCCACGGGCGTAGTCTCCGACCGGGCGGCCGCCTTGGACGCCGTCCTGGCTCGGGAGCGGAACCTCCCCACCGGCCTGCAGCACGGCGTGGCCATTCCCCACGCGCGGACCGAGGCGGTTTCGCAACTGATTTGCGCCATCGGGCTGAAGCCGGATGGAATCGACTTCGCCGCCATCGACGGGCAGCCGTCCCGCATCATTGTCCTGACGCTTTCCCCGGCCGAAGCCAATGCGCCGTACTTGCAGTTCATCTCGACCATCAGCAAGGTGCTCAACGACCAGGGGCGGGCGGCACTCTTGGCCTGCGATTCGGCCGACGACATGTACGCCGTTCTGACCGGCACGGCCAGCCGAACGCGCAAGCACCTGTTCTGGCTCCGGGCGAGGGCCGAGGCCGCTTGGGCGTCGAGCCTCAGCCCCGACCGGGTCGTGACCGACCTGGTTCCCACCTCGCGCAACGGCGTGACCGCCACCTTGCTGGCCCTGTGCGCCCGCGACGGCGCCGTGCTGTCGGTCGACGAGGCCTGGCGCGACATTTTGGAGCGCGAGACCGCCATGACGACGGCCGTCGGCAAGGGGCTGGCCCTGCCGCACGCGCGCACCGAGACGGTGGAACAGATGGTCAGCGCGTTGGCCGTACTGCGCTCCGGCGTCGATTTCGGCGCACTCGACGGCGAACCGGTCCGCATCGTCATGCTCACCCTCATGCCGCCGTCGGTCACGAACGAGTACACGGAACTCGTGTCCGGCATCCTCCGCGCGGTCGACGGCCCCGCCCGGGACGAGCTTCTCGCTGCGACAACCCCCGAAGCCGTACTGGAAGCCCTGACCCGCTAGCTCCGCCACGCCCAGGAGTGCGATTCAGGGCGCGGTTCAGGGCGGCTCGGGTGCACGTTAATCGCCATTGACTGGGTTCGGGGCAGCCACTATTCTACCGGCTGCATTTCCCGCTTTTTGGGGCGGGGCCAAGGACTCGGCCCCGCGCACGGGAAACGCTTTCCGTCGAAGACCCCGGGCCAAGCCATGACGCAGCCGGTCACAATTATTTGCATGAAATGGGGGACGGCGTACGGGTCCGAGTACGTCAACCGTCTGTATGGCATGGTTGACCGGCATCTTAGTTTCCCGTTCCAACTGGTTTGCTTCACCGAGGACGCCCGCGGAATCGACGAGCGGATAACAGTTTGTGACTTGCCCCCGCTGGAGTTGCCCGCCGGAGCACCGGAACGCGGCTGGAACAAGTTGACAGCACTGCAAGCAGACCTGGGCGGCTTGCAGGGCGATGCCCTGTTCTTGGACCTGGACGTGGTCATTGTCGACCAGATCGACGACTTCTTCACCTATCCGGCCGAGTTCGCCATCATTCCCGACGCCCGGCTGCGACACCGCATGATCGGGAATTCTTCAGTATACCGGTTCAGAATAGGCAAGTATGACGACATTGTGAAGCGTTTTCGCCGCGATTTCGCCCACATCCGGCGGCAATACCGCAATGAGCAGGCGTATTTGTCGGCGGAAATCCACAAGCGTGGAGAGCTTGCCTTCTGGCCGGATGCATGGTGCCCCAGTTTCAAACACGACTGTATGCCAAGCTGGCCCCTGACGTACTTCTGCGATACGTCGATCCCGAAAGGGGCGAAAATCGTCGTCTTCCACGGTCATCCGAAGCCGCCCGAGGCCATCGCCGGGGTTTCCCGAAAATGGTATCGGCCCGTACGGCCGACCGCGTGGGTAGCCGACCATTGGCGCGACTGAACCAACGATGCACGCGCTGCTGATCAATCTGCCGGCTGCACGCGACCGACTGCTGTTCCAGCGTTCGCAGATGGATCGCCTGGGACTGAACTACACGGTTTTGCCCGCCGTCCCCGCCGCAGCACTGGACGATCCGGCGCATCGGCGGCTCAGGATGGGCTGGGAACGTCCACTCCGCCTGACGGAATTGTCCTGCTACTTGAGCCACCATGCGGCATGGACCCACGTGGCCGGGCAGCCGCATCCGATACTCATCCTGGAAGACGACGCGGTGCTCGCGCGGCAAACCCCGCAACTGCTGGCTGCGCTGGAGCAACGGAATGACTGCGATTTGGTCAATCTCGAAGTGCGCGGCCGCAAAAAGGTCGTCGGCAAACCACAGGCATTCCACGAAGAGCATGCCCTGCTGCCGTTGTATCAGGACCGAACCGGCGCGGCCGCGTACGTGCTTTGGCCCAGCGGTGCGCACATCCTCTTGCAGAAGGCACGGCACGCTCCGCCGGCGTTGGCCGACGGCTTCATTTCCAGCACCTACGTCCTGCGCGCGTTTCAGGTGGAACCGGCTGCAGCCGTCCAACTTGACCAGTGCCCATCCTACCGCATTCAAGAGGCGCCGACGACCTTCTCGGCCATCTCCTCAGAACGGAGGCCGCTTCCAGCCGACCTGAAACTCCTGCAAGCTCTGCCGTTTCGTTGGCGGCGATTGACCTCGCAGATGCGAATGGGCTTGCGTTTCCTTTCGGTACTGCACAAGGGCCGAAGGCGCTTCGTAGGGCTGCGTCCCGGTGATTTCCGTCCCTCCGCATTGTGATGCCTCGCAAGTAATTGGCTCGCCGATTCCAAGCGTTCAGAAATGCTTGTCGAACAGCGTTCTCAGCCGCGACCCGAACAGCAGCGGCGGCAGGAACCGATGGATGCGGCGTTTCCGAACGACGGTAGGCAAACACAACGGGCCGGCCGCCGTCTCTGCCGCCGCGTCGTCAACTCCGATTCCGTTCTGCCACCAACCGGCCAAACGCTGAGCAATGGCGCCAAGCCATTCGTCCTTGTTTCCCCAGTAATGCGCGAACCAGGTGTCGGCAGGGGCCAGTTCCGCCGCGTCGGCGGTCATGCTTACGGTCAGCACCAGTTGCTCCAGCACGTACGGAGAAAAGCCGCTAGCGTGGATCGCGTCGAGCGCCTCGAGGGCGGTGTCGATCGGGCGCGGCCCCGTGCCGGCGGGAAGACCGATTACCCCGGAGTTCCACATCCGCGTTTGGGCATCGAACTTCAAGCCCGCCCAAGAACGGCTGCTCAGCGCCGCGAGGAATTCTCTTCCGTCCCTCCGGCGATTGATGGTCTTTTCAGGGAGATGCATGTGGCGCTCGCCCGCCGCTACCGCGGCCTCGTATCCGGCCACCGGCCCGCGCACGGAGATGTCGCAGTCGAGGAAGGTCCAATCACGGTCGGGCATTTCAGCCACGGATTCCCGCAGGGCAGCCAACTTGGAGCGGCACACATATCCGTTCGGGCCGCACCACAGGGCCATCGTGTGCCGGTCGATGCTCCGCAGGTCGACACGGTTTCCGAACCACGTGTAGCGTTGCGGCTGGTCGGTCACCAGCCGAATGGTGCGCTCGCCTTCCTGCCCGAGCAGGCCGAGGATCAGCCACGACGACATGAGGTGGTACTCGGCGCGATCGCCGGTTGCCACGATAAGATATGCATGCATCGTCGGCCCCTCTCACGCCCGTCTTCCGGAAGCTCGTTTCGACTGTCGGGACCTTACGCACGTTCGCTACTCGGCCAACCGGTTCGCAGGGAAGTAGCCTACGCGGCGCGCGCCAAGCGCGGAGGCGGTTCCTCATCCTCGACCGGTTCGGAGCGATTAGCGTTTTTTGCACGATTGCGAACCGCCCGCTCGCTGAGTTCGGAAAAGGCCAGGCCCGAGAAGAATGCAAAGAGGACGCCCTCCGTTCGTTCCGGGATGATCGAATTGGCAACGCCGGCCACGAGAAACATGACAAGCATGCCCTCGGCCACATGCCGCATTTGCGGGGAAAGCCGGCGGCTTGCTTTCCAGTAGGCGATGAACAACGCCGCAAGTATACCGATGCCAAGCACGCCATTCTGCGCGGCCGCCAGAACATATTCCGAGTGCAAGTTGTGGACGGGCCGCACGCCGGTCGTTTCGGCGTCGGCCTCCAGGTGGTGCTGAACATTTCCAACCCCTACGCCAAGCCACGGCCGCTGCGCGAATAGCCCCAGACCGGCGCAATACCACTCCAAGCGCACTCCGCAACTCGTCCGATTCACCGGTCGGCGCCAGCCCTCCGGCTTCAGCGGCCCGTCACCGAAACGATAGTCGAGATAAGCGCGAACTTCGGCGTCGGCGTCGCGAACCCGGCTGGAAAACGTCTCGGAGTGGAAGTAGGCGGTCACGAAAGCCGCTCCGGCAAAAGCAAGGACCAAAGCCGTATACCGGAGCCGCAGCCTTTGGAGGCAGAAGAGCGGAATCAGGGCCGCCAACGTCACATAGCCTGTCCGCCCCGCCACCATGAAGACTGCATTTCCTGCAGCGAGGAGGGCAAGAGGCCCGGTCAACCAGCGCCAACGCGGCACATCGACGAACCGGTGCGCCATCAGGTAGGCGAAAAATCCCATGCACAGGCCGTGGACGACATGATTTCGAAACACCGTGGCGTCGGCCGGATTGAGCGTGTAGCGGCTTTCCCAAAGCGGCACGCCGGCGGCGGTCAAGAACGAACCGGCCAACGTCAAAATCATGGCGGCCGAAAAGGCGAGCACTCCCGCCTCCCGCGTCCGTGGGGATTGAAACGTTGTTGCAAACAGGATCAGGTACACAAGATTGCGGTACTTCGCCCACACCGGAATGGATTCGCTGAAGGCGGCCTCGCCATAGAACACCGACACGGTCAATAAACCCAGCATAGCCAGAGCCGCCAGAGCAACCGGATTCCGCCCGATCGCGGTGAGCCGCTCGCCATAACGGCCGGCCAGAATCCAGCAGCCGGCCATCACGCCGAGAAGTATCTCCGTGAGCGACATGGCCATCGGATTGGTGAACCCGATCAGCACGGCCACTCCGACGGCCAGGATCGCGGAGCGACGCGTTACGACCTCGGGCGAGAACTGCCGCGCGACCACACGCCATCCGGCGCCAAGAGCCGTCGTGCCGACGGGAAGAGGGGACTCTGATGAATACGATTGCGCCATCCTCGCTCCTATGCGTTGCACGAACTGCGATTGCACGGCAATGCGGAGGATCGCAAGCCGCCGGCAAGCAGACGTTTCATAAGCCTCTGGAACTCCGGTTGTAATTCCGCCGCATTGAAACGCGCCATTCGTTCGTGGCGCAATCGCTCTTTGGCTGAAAGGAGTCGCTGGATCGCTCGCATGAACCCGCCTTGCCGCACCTCAAGACGGCAACGCGCCTCCAAGTCTGGAAGTGACATCGGGTCTCGCCCTTCCTCGAAACGACGCCACTGCTTGTGAAAACGGCTGTCGGGGTTCCGCTCCAACTGGTAATTGCTGAAGCCGTTCCCCCGCTTCAGAAACTTCATGTGCCAGTAGGCGATTCCATGGTATTCCATTCGCATGCCGTACCGGTGCAGTCGCTCGAAGCGGCGGTCCTGCCGGAAGAAGCAGCGAGAACCGGCTTCCAGGAACCAGTGGTCGCCGTGACCCGCGAACGGGACGGTTCGGTGAATGCCGATCTCCCTTCGGTTGGCCGCCAAATTGATTCCCGAAAAGCAAACCATCCGTTTGCCCAAATGGCAAGCACTATCGCGGATGAACGACGTAATCTTGCCCACACTGCCCGGAATGGCAACGTGGTCGTCGTCCAGCTTCGTGACCACGCTGTACCGGGTGTTCATCAGACCGTAGTTCGAGTAATTCGCCATGCTGTGGACAGAAAATGTGCCCGCGCAGCGCTGCTCGGCCGAACCGAGGGCCGGCACTTCCGGCTCGTACTCCAATACCCGAAGCTTTTCGGGATACTTTCGCACCAGCCGTTCGAGGATGACCACGGAAGCGTCGGTACAACCGTTGTGCACGGCTACAATTTCGTCGAAGAATTCAATATGACTTTCGATCGCCGCTTCGAGAAAATCTTCTCCGTTCTTGATGCGCATAAAGGCACTGATGCCCGGAGGACGAGACCGGTCGAGCGTACGAGGATCGAAGATGAATCTTTCGGACGACAGCATGGTCGATAAGCTCGATCGCGGTTTCTTCCTCGGAGAGACGCCTCGTTGCACTCGTATGCAACCTCGGAATGTTCGCCCCACCGGACGCAATTTCGACCGGATCGGCGGACCTCGCCTACACATCGAAGGCCGATCTGCACACCACCCCCGGGAAAGGGGATACTCAAGCGGATTGTATCGGTGCCGACAGGGCACGACAATAGCGGTTTCGCAGGCCCCTTGATCCTATATCGCGTAGGCTCCCCAATATAACCGTTCACGGCTCAGCAGCGCGGGCTGTCTTCTATGCTGTAGGCGCAGGGGACATTTTCCAACTGAATAGGCCGCGACGGCGTGCGGACGCAGCTCGATTGCAACTGCACGAATAGGAAACACAGGAAACCCAGGCAATCTTGTCAGTTTGGGCTTGCAGAAGTACCCGCTTTTCTGCTACCTTGAACGCCTCCCACGTGGACCCAAACGCCAGACTGGGTCGCAGCTCACGAAAGCTTTCCCATTTTTCGCGGCGGTGAAGGTGTTGTTTGCAGACAATGCGGTATTCGACGCGAAGACGCCCCTCTCCGGGGGCCTGTAAACCGTTATCCGTCTGGATCATTTGCGTAATCTCGAGAGTGCAGCAGCCGTGCCCAAGCCCACCGCCTCCAAATCCGTTCAGCACATTCAGAAGACCGGCTCGAA
>CAYPWB010000124.1:0-14746 GCA_964414315.1 uncultured Planctomycetaceae bacterium
TGGCGATACGGCCCAGGCCCGGCAAGCCCGGCAGATGGCCGACACGCTCGCCCGGCACGAATTGGACCTGCGCGACCGCGCCGGTTCCGACAAGGTCGAGTGGTTGGCGCCCAACACATTTGCCGCAACGCACGTCGATGCGCGCGTAAACCCCCTGCCGCGTGTCGGCCAATCCACGCAGCGATTCGACAGGAGATAACGGCCCATGGATCGTACCGGCAAGTATCACGTCCTTTGCGGAACGAGGCCCGTCTGGATTTGCCTGGTTGCGGCGGGCTGCGCCGCGCTGACCGCCTGGATTGCGGCGGCCGGCGATTGGACTCGACCGGCCGGTCCGAATCGGAACACGCCCGACGCGCACCGACCCCGGCTTGTGAACGCCGCGGGGACGGTTTCCCGCGCGGGCTCTCTCAAGGGGCGGCCGGTGGCCCCGGAGGTAACCGTTCACGGGCCGGCGGCGCGGGCTGTTTTCTCCGCTGTATGCGAAGGGGACAGTCCCATTTTCGCGGCCTCGGCAGGCGGCCGATTGGGCAGATCGCCCTTTGTGCCGCGAAAATCGGGACAGTCCCCTGTGAACGGTTACCCCCGGAGGAGCAACGCGAAGTGCTGCTGTGCCAGGCGCTCGGGCCGGCGGCGCCGCATGAAGTGTGCGGCGTCGACTGCACGTGGGGCTGCCGCTGGGAAGACGCCCGAGCGATCCAGTGGCAGCAGTATGCCCAGGGCGAGTACGTCGGACCGGCTCGGCTTCCGCACGTGGCCGAATACCGGCTGCGAGTCGACGACGAGCTCGACCTGGTGTACCGGCTGACGCGTGAGGAGATGTCGGGCCCGTACCGGCTCGAAGTGGGCGACGAGGTGCGCGTCGAGTCGTTCACCGATCCGGAACTCGACCGCGACCTGCTCGTCCAGCCCGACGGCACCATCACCCTCCGCCTGCTCGGCCAGGTGAAGGCGGCGCACAAGTCGGTAGCCGAACTGACCAATGACCTGGAGGAACTGTACAAGAAGTACTACAAGGTGCCCGCGATTACCGTGACGCCGCTCCGGGTGAACACGCGGCTGGAGGACCTCCGCGCCACCGTCGACGCCCGATACGGCCGGGGCGGCCTGCAGCGTCTGGCCCGGGTGACGCCCTCGGGCGACATCGCCCTCCCAATGCTCGGCTCGGTGTACGTGCAGGGGCTCACGCTTTCCGAACTGGGGCAGGAGTTGAACGAGCGGTACCGGGAGCACATCTCGGGCATTGAGGTGGTGCCGGTGCTGGTGGCGCGGGCGCCGCGGTATGTGTACGTGCTGGGCGAGGTGGCCACGCCCGGCCGGTTCGAACTGACCGGCCCCACCACGCTCATGCAGGCGCTGGCGATGGCCGGTAGCTGGAACGTGGGCGCGAACCTGCAGCAGATTGTCGTCTTCCGCCGCGGCGACGATTGGCGCCTGCTGGCCACCATGGTCGACGTGAACGCCGCACTGTTCGGCCGCGACCCATGCCCTTCGGGCGAAATTTGGCTGTCCGACTCCGACGTGATCGTCGTGCCCAAGGGCCCGATCCTGCAAGCGACCGACTTCATCGACCTCGTGTTTACCCGCGGCATCTACGGCGTATTCCCATTGAACGCCTCGATCAACTTCGCCAAGCTGAGCACGCTGTAGGCCGCCGGGGTCGGAATAGGGCGGCGGGGCAACATCGCTAGCCTGGGGAACCTTTTCACCGGCCGGGCAAGCCGGCAGGGGGCGAAGTGGTTCACCGGCCGGGGCCAACGGAGCGCACTGGCGGTGCGATCATTGGCGGGCCGTTACTGCAACCCCTTCAGAAAGTCGTCGAAGGCGTCGTCTTCGTGGTCGTCGTCCGCACGGGCCGGGGCCGCCTGGTCGTCCGATTCGGCCTCCTCGGCCTCCTCGGATTCCGGGGGCTCGGCAAGGAAGTCGGCCACAGCCGCGTCCTGCGGTGCGTCGGGCGTACCGGGCATCGCCGGCGCTGGGGCGACGGCAGCCTCTTCCGGTCCCTCGGCATCCGCAGCGTCCGCCTGTGCCTCTGCGGCCGGCGATTCGCTTTCACGGGCTTTGGAAGGTTTGCGGCCGAACGGCCAGAGCTTCCAACCGCGTTTCTCCGTCTTCGGCTGCGAAGCCTTGGCGGCCACGGGTCCTTCCCTCGCGTCGTCGGCCTCGGCTTCCCGGCCGCCGTTCTCCTCGGGGTCGTCGTCGGATGAACCGCCGGCGGTGTCGCGAAGCGTTGGTTCCATAACCCTGCCCCGACGAGACGGCTTCGCCGCCGGACCCGCGTCCGGGGTGGGCACGAACTCCGGCTCCCCCTCGGCGGGCATCGCGTTGGCCCACGGGCCGTCGTCCTCATCGGCCATGGGATTGGCCCACGGGCCGTCGTCCAAAGTGGGCCGGGGTTCTTCAGGGGGGGTGATTTCGGAAAAGACGGGCGGGCCGGTCGGCGCCGGCTCGCCGGTTGGAGCTTGCGCCGCTCCCGGCTCGGCCAGCTTCGGCGGCGGAGTTGCTTCCCGATCGCCCGAATACTCGTATTGGACCTGAAACGTGAGCGGACCGACGCTGAAACAGTCGTCCGGGCAGAGCGCCGCTTCCACCACCCGCTGCTCCCCGACCACCGTCCCGTTCAGCGAGCCCAGATCGCGAACCATCAGCAGCCCGTCGACCTCGTACAACTCGCAATGCTGCCGGCTGATCATCGGATGGGCGACGGTCAGGTCGGCCTCGCGGCTGCGGCCCAGCACGGCAGGCGGGCGAAACGCGATTTCCCCCCGACTCACCTTGCCGCGGATGACCGTAAGCATAACTTCCATGGCGGAGGCACCCCGTTGGGCGACCGGCGGAAAACAACATGCGAATCGGAAGCACCGACCCGATGCATTCCATCCTAACCGGGGTTGCTTCGGTAATCAACAATCCTGGAGAATAGATATGGTTCTTTCGTTTCCAGGTGCAGGGTTCGGCAAAGTAGCAGGCACGCTCCGTCGTGCCGTCCGCCTGATTGGAAAGAAGCCCTTCGTTCGGCCAACCAGTTTTACCTGGAAGCGGGATCTCCGACAGGGTTCTTATGTTTCCAGGTGCAAGCCAGTCGGCCGAACGGCTGCATTCCGCCTAACGAAGCGGGCGGCACGACGGAGCGTGCCTGCTACCTTGCCGCTTTGCTGCAGTTTGCCCAAAAAAGGAAGAGCCGCATCTTGCGAAGGTTTCAGAATTGCCCCCTGCGAACTGATGTAGCCCCCCCTGATTGGCTATACTTGCGAAGATGGGGGCGATTCGCCCGGCACCGCGGCCCGCTGAAGGCCCCCGAACGCGAACAACTGCCCTTGAACGCCACCCCGGGGAGCCTATAATTGTCTGGCCCCAGGACTTCGACGCAGTGTGAGCCGCGATTTTTTCGCTGGGGGGTCTTGCAGAAGCGGGCATCGGAAGGAACAATAACGATATTGAGGCGGGTGTAGCTCAGTTGGTAGAGCACGACGTTGCCAACGTCGTTGTCGTGGGTTCGAACCCCATCACCCGCTCTTTTTGCTTTTACAGACGCCTCACGGGGCCGATCGCCACAAAGAGCCCCCTTTTCGGGGGCGTTTCTTTGCCGGTGGAGTGGTTCCGTGCACGTCCCGAAGAACGAGGCACCGATCCGTCGGGAAACCTATGGCAGAGAACGAGAATTCGGACTTGCACGACGCAACGCATCCCGAACACCAACCGCCCGAGTCGGACGACACGACGACCGAGGTGGCTTTGGATGATTCCGGCCTGGGCGACGAAGAGGCCGAACCGGCGCAGAAGCTGCAGTTGGACGTAAACGTGGAGAACCGCAGCGCCTGCGAGCGGCACATTACGGTGACCGTTGCCCGCGAGGACATCGACCGCTATTTCGACGCCGAGTTCAGCGAGTTGGTGCCGAAGGCTCAGGTGCCCGGTTTCCGTCCCGGCCGCGCGCCCAGGAAGCTCATCGAGTCCCGGTTCCGGAAGGACGTGGCCGAGCGGGTGAAGATGAACCTGCTCATGGACAGCCTGGAGCAAATTCACGAGGAGCAGGATCTTTCGGCCATTAGCGAGCCGGATCTCGACCTGGAGGCGGTCGAAGTGCCGGAAACCGGTCCGCTCACGTTCGAGTTCGACCTCGAGGTGCGGCCCGAGTTCGACTTGCCCGATTGGAAGGGCATGCAACTGGAGAAGCCGGTTCGCGACATCGACCAGGCCGACATCGACCGGACGCTGGAACGCATTCTGGCGGGCCGCGGCCGGCTGGTTCCCCACGAAGGTCCGGCCGAGCCGGGCGATTACGTGACCTGCAACCTGAAGTTCAAGGCCGACGACCGCCTGCTGTCCGAAGCGCACGAGGAGGTCATTCGCATCCGGCCGATCCTCAGCTTCCGCGACGGCCGGATCGAACAGTTCGACGAGTTGATGCAGGGCGCTACGGCCGGCGAGGTCCGAACGGGAACCGCGGTCATCTCAGCCGACGCGCCGAACGAGGCCCTGCGCGACCAAGCGGTCAATGCCGAGTTCAAAGTCCTCGAGGTCAAGCGGCTCCAGCTTCCGGAACTCGATGCCGAGTTACTCGACGAACTGGGCGGCTTCGAACTCGAGGCCGACCTGCGCGACGCCATCAAGGAGCAGCTTGAGCAGCAATTGGCGTACGAGCAGCGCCGCCGCGCCCGCGAGCAGATTGCCAAACAGTTGACCGTCTCGGCAACGTGGGAACTGCCGCCCGAAATGCTCAAGCGGCAAGCCGGCCGCGAGCTGGAGCGGGCAGTCATGGAGTTGCAGTCGGCCGGGTTCGGCGAGGAGGACATCCGCGCCCGCGAAAACCAAATCCGCCAGAACGTGATGGCCGAGACGGCCCGGGCGATGAAGGAGCATTTCATCCTGGAGCGGATTGCCGAGGTCGAGGAGATCGACGCCGAGGAGCCCGATTACGATTACGAGATCGAGCGGATTGCGGCCAATCGGGGCGACTCGCCGCGGCGGGTTCGGGCGCGGTTGGAGAAGGCGGGCTCGATGGACGTACTTCGCAACCAGATTATCGAGAGGAAGGTCATCGACCTCATCCTGGAGCACGCGCAGTTCACCGAGGTGCCGTTCGAGTTCGAGACAAGCAACGTCGAGGCGATCGACGAGTCGGCGGGCGGTCACGGCGCCGAAATTCCGCACGCGAAACCCGGCGCGGAAGCCGCCGCCCCGGGCGGGCGCCCCAGCGAATCGCCTTACCGCGAGTGACCCCGCCCCCCTCAAGCAAGGATTGCGCATGACCCGCCCCTCTATTCCCCAACCGGTGAAGCACATGGCAGCGTACCGCGAGTACCAGCGGCAACGCACGTTGACGCTCGGCGACCTCTTGCTGGAGAATCGCATCATCCTCCTGCAGGGCGAAATCCACGATGGAAACGCCAACGAGCTGGTGATGAAACTCCTGTACCTGCAAAGCGAGAATCGCCGCAAGGACATCCACTTCTATATCAACTCGCCCGGCGGCAGCGTGACGGCCACCATGGCCGTGTACGACACGATGCAAATCCTCAGTTGCCCGGTGGCCACCTATTGCGTCGGCCTGGCGGCCAGCGGCGGGGCCATCCTGCTGGCCGGGGGCACCAAAGGCAAGCGATACGCCCTGCCCCACGCCCGCATCATGATCCACCAGCCGCAGGGCTACGTGGGGGGGCAGGTTTCCGACATCGAAATCCAGGCCGAGGAGATCCTCAAGGCCCGCGACGAACTCAACCAGATCCTCGCCGGGCACACCGGCCAGCCCATCGAACGCATCGCCAAGGACACCGACCGCGACTTCTACATGAGCCCGGATCAGGCCAAGGAGTACGGCGTCGTCGATGAAATCCTGACGAAGCAGGCCGCCGAGTCCGACGAGGAAGATTCCGACAAATAACCCCAGGGATAGAAAACGAGACCGGTCCGATTTGTGCGAAGCACGCGAAGGGCCGACCCGGAAAATTGGACCTGGCCCGTTTTTTCCGTGCCGTTTCTTTCCCACCGCACTTTTTTCCGCGAACCTTACCACCGCTCGCCCGAGTACACTGCCATGCCCCTGATTCCCTACGTTATTGAGAAGAGCGGTCGCGAAGAGCGGGCGATGGACATCTACAGTCGCCTGCTGAAGGACCGCATCATCTTCCTCGGCTCCAGCATCAACGACGAGATTGCCAACGCCGTCGTCGCGCAAATGCTGTTCCTGCAGTCGGACGACGCCAAGGCGGACATCCACCTGTACATCAACTCGCCCGGCGGCAGCGTCACGGCCGGGCTGGCCATTTACGACACGATGCAGTTCGTCAACTGCGACGTGGCCACGTATTGCGTCGGTCAGGCGGCCTCGATGGGCGCCGTGCTGCTGACCGCGGGCAAGCAGGGCAAGCGCCGCGCCCTGCCGAACGCCCGCATTATGATCCACCAGCCCATGGCCGGCGCCGAAGGCTCCGCCGCCGACATCATGATCCACGCCAAGGAGTTCCGCAAAGTGCGAGAACGCCTCAACGGAATCCTGATCAAGCACACCGGTCACCCTATCCAGAAGATCGAGGAAGACACCGACCGCGACCGTTTCATGACCGCGGAGGAGTCGCTCGAGTACGGCCTGATTGACGCCGTGATCGAGCATATTCAGGAAACATAGCGTTTTTTGCCCGGTGGGGCCGGTCCCGGGCCCCAGCCGGACCCTGGAGTGCCGTTTGGGGCGAGTTTGAGCCCGCCCCGCCTGCCTCTGGCCTTTTCCCAATCACTTGTCGATGTTCACTCCGGGGGGGCGATTTCCGGCGCCGTGCGCGCCGACGCTGTTTCTGCGCGAGGTCGTCATGAAACCATGGTACGCCGTCCCCATCCTCCTGTGCCTTCTCCCGGCCCCGGGCTGCCGAACGAGTCAGCACATTGCCGCTTTGCAGCGCGACAATCGGCTCAAGGAGGACGAAATCTACCGCCTGCGCTGGCAGGTGGACGAATACGAAGAGGAATTGGAACGTTGCCGGCAGGCGCGGGGTACGGGGAGCGAGTCGGCCCCGGCGCCGGGCCCCGGGGTAACCCTCCTCCAACGGCTTGGTGCGGCACGCGACGGGGGAGAATCTGACCCGTCGGAGATGTCGGTGCAGGTGGGCGAGTCGATTTCGTCCGACCAGTTCCTCCAGTCGCGCGATCTCGAAACGCCCCCCGACGGGCCGCCGGCCCCCCCGGACCCGCCCGACGACGATACCGACGGCATACCGGCGCCGGCCTGGCCGTCGCCGACCGAAGACGCTTCGGAGGCCGACGAAGCGCCGCGCTGGTCGCCCCCGCCGACAGATTCCCCTGAGCCCCAGGCTCGCAGCGAAGGTCCCCGGTTCGGCCTGCCCGACGAGCCGAGCCTGCCCAACGAGCCCGACGAAGCGAGCGGGCCCGAGGAGCCGGCCGAGCCGAGTCCGGCCGAGCCGAGTCCGGCCGCAGTCAACGAAAGCCGCGGCGTTGCCCGCATGCGGATCGATCCTGCGGCCACGGGCGGACACAACCTCGACGGCCAAGTGGGCGACGATGGACTGCGCGTGGTCCTCGAATTGTTCGACCGGAACGATCGCCCGCTCCTGACGCCCTCCGAGGTGAGCATCGTCTTGCTCGACCCCGACCCCGTGCTGCAAGGCGACGCCGCGCGCGTAGCTCGCTGGGACTTCACCGCCGACGAAGTCGCCGCCGCCATCCGTGCATCGGACGGTGCGGCAACAGGGATACCGCTGAAGGTGGTTTGGCGCGACAAGATCCCGCAGAACGAGAACTTGCAGGTGTTCGTGCGGTACACCACCGCCGACGGTCGGCAACTGGAAGACACGGTCGAGGTGCGTGTCCGCCTGACGGACGGTTCGGCCTCGGCGGGTTGGCGGAGCGCGCCGCAACACAGCCCCCCGCCGCCGCCGGAAGAGGACCGGGCCACCACCAGGCCGGAGCCGTCGGCCGCTTCCACGCGTTTCGCCAGCCGTCGGCACTCGTCGGCCCCCAGCCGGGAGCCGAAACCCGACGCGCCGCGTCTCAAGCGCCCCCAGTGGTCGCCCAACCGGCCCTGAGGGTCTGCCCTCCCCGGCCGCTACCGCGTCCGACCTTCCCGCACAGCGGGAGGGTGAAGGTGTTCAGTCCGGCAGCGATTCATTCCGCGCTCCTTAGCCGCCCCGCTTTTCCCAATGCCGAAGCTGTTCTTGAGTTGTTCGTAAGCTTTTGCTCGAACTGCGCCATCCGTTTTCGCCCCCCGAGTGCTTCACTCTCCGCGAACGGTCACTACGGCGCAACGAGCAGGTCCGTGCTCGGCGCCGGGGTTTCTCGGCAAGTTTGGCCCTGCTCGGCCCGCTTCGCATATTTCTGGATGCTAGACTAACGGTAGGCTGTTTATGAGGCCGGCGGCAACCCGTCGAGCGCCATGGCCGGCCTGCGGAATGTAGCGGTTGTTGCGGTTATCGCGCAAGGGGAGCGGGTGCGATTCCGGCCGCCGGGGAAGGCAGAAACCAACGACGCGCATCGCCGAAACTGTGACCTACGGTTTGGATAGACAGGCCGCCTTGGCCGTCGCGATGTACAAGTCGGTCGCTGAGTGACTTTGAGAGCAACGATGGGCTTCCTGAAGAAATTCTTTCGAAATGTCTTCCGCGAAGGCGTTATGCCTGCCGGAACCAGTAGCTTCGAGCACCTGTCCGAAGAGGACCTCGAAGCGCACCTGGGCGTCGACCGGTACGGCCACTTCCTGCTGACCGACGCGGTCCGCCCATCGTACGACCTCCAGGTCGTACCGACCGAGGGGTACCGCCACGACGCCTATCACGACGAACAGAGCCAAAGCAGCGTGCCCGTGCTCATGGCCGCCGTTTCACGCGACCGGCTGTTCGATATGTTCATGGACCTGATCCGGCCGCTGGGCAGTGTGGTCGACGTGGTGCTCGAAACGAGCCACCACCGCGACAGCCGCGGACATACCGACCTGTATCGTGAACACATCGACGTGCCCGTGCTCAAGAGCATCCTGTGGGACTACGAAGACCTGCTGCTGAACGACGGCTGCACCGGCATCGCCGTGCTGAACCCCGACGTGCCGCAGGAAATCCAGTTCGACGAACACAAGCTGCTCATCGTGTACGGCGAGCAACTGGTTCCCTACGAGCACGCCTTGCGGCAGCGCGAGGTCCGTTGCGATGACCAGTTGAAGTTCATCACGGAAGCCGAACACGTCCACTCGTCCAGCGACCAGTACGCCCGGCAATTCGAAGAACTCAAAACCCGCCTCGGCATGGACTGCGGCTTCGATTAGCCGGGATTCATTCTTGCAGGGTGGGCTACTTCGGAGCGAACGACTGCCAGGCCCTCTCTTCGTCGAAGTTGTCCGGCTTGGGGTAGTCCTGGTTTTCGAGCAATTCCTCGTAGGTGGGCGTCTTCGACGGGACGCCGCCGGCCGGAATGTCCAGCCCGGCCGTCCAGGCGATCCCGTTGAGCACGAAGGTGCGGAAGTCGTCTTGGGCCCAGGCCCAGTGCCAGTGCCCGCCGGTGAAGCCGAACCCGCGCCCGCCGTCGGGTCGCTCGTACACCCAGCCGAGGTGTTCCGGCTCGCCCTTGCGGGCGCGGACGGTCGGGTTGTTGCTGTGGGGCCCGTCGGGCCGTTCGCGGGTGCTGTCCGGCGGTACGGCGGTGACCAAGGGCGTGACGCCCTCCATGTCGGGCCGGAACCGCATGTGGTAGTACCACTCGTCGTGGAGCGAGAACGGCTCGACGCCGCGGGTCACCGCGTGTTCGGGCAGTTCCTTGACGTGGGCCGTCCACCAGGGGTTGACCGACCAGTGGGTTTCGAAGTACCCCCCAATCCAGTCGAGGAACTGCTGCCCGGCGCGGTCCTTCGGCACCTCGACCGCGTAGTGCAGGCAGGCGAGGCCCACGCCCTTCTCCATGAGCGGTTCCACCTGTTCCAGGTGCGGCAGGATGGGGTGCCCCCCGCCGCCGTTCGAATAGATGACGATGCTGTCGGCGCCGTCGAAGGCGTCGGGGTCCTCGGGCCATCCGCCCGTGTACACGACCGTTTCCACCGGCAAGCCGCTCTTCTCCAGGGCCTTCGCCAGCAGCGTGAGGCCGGCTTTGTGCTCGTGCCCGCCGTAACCGTGGCTGGCCGTCCCGGCGACGAACACAATGCGTTTCTTGCCGTTGCCGTTCTGGGCGGCCGTTTGCCGCGCGGACGTTTCCTGCGCGCCGAGTTCCTTCAGCCGCACGTTGCGGAACCGTACTTCCATGGGCGGGCCGGCGTGAAGCTGGAACGCGATGAGCCCTTTCGCCCGCCGCATGTCCTCATCCTCGTCGGTCACCTCGGTCATGGTGTGGCCGTTGATTTTCGTGGTAACGGTCCAGTCGCTGCAGGTGATGTGGAACTCGTTCCAGCCGTCTAGATCGACCTTTTCGAGCAACTCCTGCGAGTCGCCCACCTTGCCGACCACCTTCGGCTTGCCGTCGTCGCCGATAACCGTCTTGTCGCCGCGCATGGCAAGGATGCCGCGGAATCGCTCGCCGTACAGGATGCCCATGTAGCGGCCGCTGCTGTCCATGTCGGGCTGGTAGCCGCCGATGACCCATTTCCCCCACTCGTCGGGCTTCTCGAAGCTTCGCACCTGAATGCCCGAGTTGCCGTTGATGAGCTTGAACTCGACCTTCAGTTCGAAGTCGCCCGGCTCACCGCCGCGCCAAATGAGGAACGTATTGCCCTTGGTGGGCTTTTCGGCCGTGGTTTGCCCCACGATGCTGCCGTCCTCCACGCGCCAGAAGTCGGGATTGCCGTCCCAGCCTTCAAGCGTCTTCCCGTCGAAAATCGGGCGGAAACCGTCGTCGTCGGCCCCGGCAACGGGGACAATGCCGACGAGGGCAACGAGCAGGCAACTTGTCAGAAACGTCGCGGTTCGCATGATGGAAACCTCCGGAGGGAAAGGGTTGCGGGCTAAGCTACGGCCGCAGCGGGGGGTGACAATCGCCCGGCGCTTGGGCGTCTTCATCCGTCGTATTCTAACGCCGACATTTCGAGGCGGCAAGTGCCGCGGAAATGGGGTGCCATGCGCCTAAACCCGGTCCCAGCGCGACCTGCGTGCGCCAAACCAGGCGCGCTGAAGCGTGAACTCCACTACGGCGCCTTCTCGTGCTCGCCTTCGAACGCAATGCCCGACGCCGTCAGCGGCAGACGCCAGAGATAGACGTTCCGCCCGCTCGCGGTGAGCGCGAACCGATTGTCGGGCAGCAGGGCCAGCCGATTGCCGGCGCGCTCGAATTGGGCAACCTGCCGGCCGTTGCGCAGGTCCCACAGTTGCAGGTCGCCGCCGGCCGAGAGGCCGTAGCGGCCGTTGGCGGTAATGGCCGTTCCCCACACTTCTCCCTGGTGCTCGACCCGCTGAAGTTCCCGGCCCGAGGCCACGTCCCACAGCCGGGCCATCTTGTCGTCGCCGCCGGAAAGGGCGAAACGCCCGTCGGGCGAGAGGGCGATCGAACGCACGTGCTGGTTGTGCCCCGAGAACTTGGCCACCTCCTGGCCGGTGGGCAGCAGATGGATGCGGGCCGTCTTGTCGGTGCTGGCCGTGCCGACGAACCGCTCATTGCCCGAGAAGCAGACATCTTCTACCCAGCCGCCCGAGCCCCGAAAACGGAGCAATTCGATCCCCCGTGTCCAATCCAACAGTCGGGCCCCGTATTCGGTCCCCACCAGTAAGTGTTTTCCGTCCTGCGACAACGCCTGCGCAAAATGCCAGCCCTTCACCGGGATGGTTCTTACCTGTTCCTCGGTTGTCACGTCGAAAACGTCCAGGGTGGGACTCCGGCCTCCGAAGATGGCGTGGCGGCCGTCGGGCGAGAGCGATACGCCATAGTAGGTATGGTCGATCGGTAACTTCAAAACGATCTCGCCCGTGCCGGTATTCCAGCACGTAACCCCGGAACTCCAGGCCGCCGAAGCATAGACGCGGCCATCGGCACTTGCATTCAACTGCCGCACTTCGGCGCCGACCGTGTGCTCCCGCACCTTGCCGACGGGAATCTGGTCGGGGGTTTCGATGCCGATATCCGGCGGCCGCTGCCCGACGGCGGGCCGCCGCTCGGGCACGGGTTTGGGCGCCTCGCCGTCCGGGTCGAGTGGCTCGGCGTCCGAGCCGGCAAGCTCGTCGAGCCGCCGGGTCACTTTCGCCGCCACAATCGGGCTCTCCACCCGGGGCCTCGCCGCCTTGTACCAATAGGCTGCGCGTACCCGCAACGCAGGTTGCCACTCGCGGCCGCTCGCGGCGGCCAGGTCCCACCAGGCGTCGGCCAACTCAACCTGGTCAGCGGGCTCGGCCGGCGGCCGGTCGAGTTCCCGCTGCGCGAGCGTCTTCAACTCGCCATCGGCCCCCTTGGCCAGATGCCCCGCCGCCCGATTCCAGTCCTGCCGGACCAGCGCATACCAGCGGCCCAGCGTAGCGTGGGCCGCTTCGTCGTCCGGATTGTCTTCGAGCACCTGCCGGGCCGCTTCGACAGCCGTCCACTGCTCGCGCAGCGACTGAACCTCCCGGCGACGTTGCAGGGCCTCGACGCGGAAGGGCCGCCCGGCCGAACCCAGGCACGCGCGATGGACGGCGTCGGCCAGCGACTCGGCCAACTCAAACCGATCGGCCGCCAGCGCGTCGTCGATAACCGTCGCGGAACTCGCCGCGAGCGAGCCGAGGTGCGCTTCGCTTGTGGCCCCTTTCGCGAATCCGTGGAGCATGCCCGCCTGAGCCGTCAGCCGATCGACCTCGAACTGTTCGGCGATCCGTGCGACGAGTTCCAACATGCGTTGGGCATCGCCCGCCTCGGAAGCCAACTCGGAAGCACGGCGCAGCAGGACAAAACGCTCCTTGGGGTCTTGAGCCTCCTCGGCCAAAGCCGCCAGTTCCTTCGACAGTTCGAGCTTCGCGTCCGGTTCGCGCACCGCGGCCGTCTGGAAGGTCTCGTCGAGCACGTGGAGAACTTGCTGCTGCACCGCCCGGTCGGGCACCTTCGCCCGGTGCGTGTCCGGCGCCGTCTCGATATCGGACGGCTGCTCCGCCGGGGGGTCGGCCTCTTCGTTCGGATCACGCGAATCCGGTTCCGACGGCGAATCCGGTTCCGGGTCGGACGCATCTTCCGGCTCTTCCGGCGGATCGGCCGTTACGGCGGTCGTCTCCGCGGGCTCCGGCTCCGGCGGTTCGGGGTCGGCAACGTCCGTGGGTTCGGCGGGCGACGGTGTCAGGGCCGATGCCTCGGGCGGGGCGGGCGGAGGCAGAGGGGCCGGCTTCTCGGGGTCGGCAGCGGCCACAGCAGCTCCCGGTCCGGCGTCCGAACCACGTCCATCGGCGAGCAGCCACCAACCCAGCACCGCGACAAGCACGGCGGCCGCCGCGCCGCCGGCGAGCAGCATTGGCAAAGGGGCGCTACCGCTCGCGCCCGCTGCCGCCGGGGCACTCGCCCGAATGGCCGGCGCCTCGGCCGTTCCGTCGGCGTGTCCGAGTTGCCGCCGAAGTTCCGCGTCGTACGCCGCCTTCTTCTGTTCGTCGAGGAGACACACACGCGCGCGGGCCACCTCGTTGAGCAGCTTCTGCGACGCCTCGGCATGTCCGGTTCGGCCGAACTGCTTCAGATGGCTCATCCGCTGGTCGGCCGCGTTTGCAATGACCTTCGGGCCGGCCTCGAACGGCGCGATGCCCAGCAGCCGGTAGTGGTTGGCAGGCTGTTCCTCGGGCGGAATCGCCAGCCATTCGTGGTAGGGGTCGAAGGTATTCGACATAGCGGATCTCCAGAATGCGGGCCACCGGCTACCAACTTCGAAACCAATATAACATCCATCCGGAACCGCCGAAACCCCCTCCGGAGAAGTGGTTGGCTCGGGCGGGTCCGGCGACGCAACTCGGCGGCCGGCGCGAAACGGTCAACGCCGGTTGAGGCGTGGCCGGCAACCGGCGAAACACGTATAGTTGCCGACAAATCCAGGCGGCAACGGCCGATAGCCCGTCCTCTGTCGCCGCACCCCCCCCTCCGGCCCGCCCGCGCCGGTTTGATACCCGTAGGCGCAGTGCCACATCAAGAGACAATACTGAATGGGCCGACGGCTGCTCCGCATGCCCGCTTTATTGCCTATTGGAAACGTCCTCGCTCCTGCGTGCCGGTATTCGTGTTTCTGCGAGCACAAGCGTCTGCCCGTCGAGCCGAAACACCAATTCATAAGGCATCTCTTCCGTCGGCACGGCGCCGCTGGCCGGGTCTGCGTCGTACTTCATGACGCGGCCACTCAGCACGGCATGCTTCCGGCCGTTGATGACTTCGAAGCTCAAGGAATGGCGGCGAGTACGCAGTCGATCCTTGGCAACGTCCGGCCCGAGCGAAGCGGCCAGCAACTCGGGGACCGTTACGTGCTTACCGTTCTGATGCAGCTCCTTGCCGGTAGGCTGTTCGTCCAGTTCCCGCCACAACGCAAGTGCCGCAAGTTGCAGTTCCGTGTCGGGTGCTGGAATCGTTTCGCTCACGACCTCCAGACGGTTATCACGCCGTCGCACCACCAGTGTCATCTGCGTCCGCTTCTCGGCCTTTGTTGCCTTGGCCTCTTGCACTACCTCGGCAACGACTACCCAAAGGGGCTCGGTCCATTCCTTCTCTGGCGTACGTAGCCGACGCGCCCGGCGATAATGCTCCACCTGAGCAACCGACGTGATAGCGATATGAACCTCGGGCAGTTCGTAACGGTCCGCGTACCGGTGCCAGTCCTTGAGGGTGGCAATGGAGTCCC
>CAYPWB010000125.1:0-5334 GCA_964414315.1 uncultured Planctomycetaceae bacterium
ACTCCCCCTGCCAATAGACGATCGAATCGGGGCCGACGTCGTCGGGCGAAACGTGCACGATATCGCTTGCAGGAAGCGAGGTTGCCAGTACCGAAACCACCAGTGCCAAAAACACTCTCATCGCTTGCTCCTTCTGGAAAGCGCGGTTGCGGGCGGCGCCGTCAACATGCCGGTACGGGATCCTCCGCGCCGCTTCAGGTGTTCCAGCATATCCGGCGCGAAACCGGGAGTCAAGAATCCTGGGCGTTCTCGCACCGGCCAACGAAAACGCCTCGCGACCGAGGGCCGCGAGGCGTTTCGGATAACTGGAGTTCGTTACAGCAGGCCGATTTGCCTACATCGACGCAATGCGTTCGATCAGGTCGATGCTGCGGCAGCTATAGCCCCATTCGTTGTCGTACCAGCTTACAACCTTCAGCATGGTGTCGTTGAGCACCATCGTCTGGGGGGCTGCGAAGATCGAGCTGTACGGGTTGCCGATCACGTCGCTCGAAACGATCGGGTCCTCGGTGTACTGGAGGATGCCCTTCAGGGCGCCGTCGGCGGCTTCCTTCATGGCGGCGTTGACCGCATCGGCGGTGACCGGCTTGCCCGTCTCGACCACGAGGTCGACCACGCTGGCGTCGGCCGTCGGCACGCGCATGGCGATACCGGTCAGCTTGCCCTTCAGTTCCGGGATGACCAGGCCCACGGCCTTCGCGGCGCCGGTGCTGGTGGGAATGATGTTCATCGCGGCGGCCCGCATGCGGTACGGGTCTTTGTGCGGCAGGTCGAGCACGCGCTGGTCGTTGGTGTACGAGTGGATGGTCGTCATCAGGCCGCGGACGATGCCCCAGCGCTCATGCAGCACCTTGGCCACGGGAGCCAGGCAATTCGTGGTGCAGCTTGCGTTCGAAATGCACTTGTGCTCGGCCTTCAGTTCCTTATCGTTGATGCCCAACACGCAGGTCAGGTCGGGCGAATCCTTGGCCGGCGCGCTGAGAACGACCTTCTTGGCCCCGGCGTCGAGGTGCGAGGCGTAGCCCGGCTTGCCGTCGCCGCCGCGGGTGGTGAACACGCCGGTGCTCTCGAGCACCACGTCGACCTTCAGGTCGCCCCACGGCAACTCGGCCGGGTTCTTCACCGCCATGGCCGGGATCTTCTTGCCGTCGATGATCAGGTGCTTGTCGTCGTGCTCGACCGTGCCGGCGTAGGTGCGATGGACGCTGTCGTACTTCAGCAGCAGCGCCAGCGTCTTGATGTCGGTAATGTCGTTGATGCCCACGATTTCGAACTTGTCCTGCTTGGCCATAAGGCCCCGGCACACCAGCCGACCGATCCGCCCGAATCCGTTGATTCCCACACGAATTGCCACAATGTATCTCCTTGTCAGAAAGCCCAGCCCCCAACGCATAGGGGGCAAGTTTGATCATCCCGCTCCACCGCGGGCCTGTTCGTCCAGTGAAGAGCGCCACATTATACCCACACCGATCGGCAGGAAAAGGGGCACCCCGGAATCGGAACGAGCCACCTTACGTGTTTCACCACCCTTCGCCCCAAACCCGACAGCCCACCATGGAGGCATTCCCCTGCGAGGGGGGCACGGAGCGCCGACCGGCATGGATTCTCCTATACTTGTGGGAAGACGCCCCCAACCCCCCGCATGCAGCAAAATCCGATGGTCCGACGCATCATTCTCCTGCTGACTGCGGCACTCCTCCTCGGAGGCCTGCTGCTTGCCACTCGATGGTGGACTCGCTCGGCGCCGCGGGTGTCGGGATTCATCGAAGCGCACGAGATTCGGCTGGGATCGCGTGTGGGCGGCCGAGTTGCGAGGGTCCACGTCGAGGAGGGCGACGCCGTTACGGCGGGCCGGGTGCTGGTGGAACTCGATCCCTTCGATCTGCCCGCCCGCAGGGCCGAGGCCGAGGCCATGCTGGCTGCGAGCGAGGCGGAATATGCGCGCCTGCTCCAGGGCTTCCGGGCGGAAGAGGTCGCCCAGGCCCGGCACCGCTTCGAGCAACTGGAGGCGAAACACCAGCAACTGGTCGACGGGCCGCGCCGGCAGGAAATCGAAGTCGCCCGGCAGCGGTTGGCCGCCGCGGAGGCCGAATTAACTTTCGCCCGACAGCAACACGAACGCACCCAGCAACTGGTCGAGCGCGATGCCCTTCCGCGCGAGGAGTTGGACCGCGCTGTTACAGAATTGAACGTCGCGCTGCGCACCGTGGCCGCGCGGCAGGAGGAACTGAACCTGCTGGAAGAGGGCACCCGGCCGGAGGAAATCGCCGCGGCCAAAGCGCAATTGGAGGAAGCCCGCGCCGCCTGGGAACTGCACCAGCGAGGCTACCGTGCCGAGAACGTTGCCCAGGCCAAGGCCCAGGTCGGCGCGGCCCGGGCAACCTTGCGCGTGATCGACGCGCAACTCGACGAATTGAGCATTCGGGCTCCAATCGACGGCGTGGTCGAGACGATGGAGTTGCGTCCGGGTGACCTGGTGGGCGCCGGCGCTGCGGTCATGTCGATGTTCGACACCTCGGAGCTTTGGGTTCGCTCCTATTTGCCGGCCGATACCCGGCTGGCCGTGGGCGACCGGCTGGCCGTCACCGTCGATGGCTTCCCCGACGAGCGGTTCCTCGGCGAGGTGACGTTCATTGCCGCCGAGGCCGAGTTCACGCCCATGAACGTGCAAACGCCGGAAGACCGCGCCCGGCAGGTGTTTCGCTTCAAGGTGATGCTCCGGGAAGGGCGGGAGAAGCTGCGTCCCGGCATGCTGGCCGACGTATGGCTGCCCGACGACGGACAGGACGGCTCCTCGCGCGAAGAGGCCTCGCCGTGAGTGAACTGGTCATTCAGAGCCGGGGGCTCGCGCGCCGGTTCGGCCAACTGGTGGCCGTCGAGGACGTGTCGTTCCAGGTGCGCCGCGGCTCGATTTTCGGCCTGCTGGGACCGAACGGCAGCGGCAAGTCGACCATCATCCGCATGCTGTGCGGCGTGCTGGAGCCGAGCAGCGGCGAGGCGTCGGTCCTCGGCTTCGACGTCCGCACGGAGCCCGAGGAAATCAAGCGGCGGATCGGCTACATGTCGCAGAAGTTCAGCCTCTACGCCGACCTGTCGGTGCGCGAGAACCTCGACTTCTACGGTGGCGTGTACGGACTCGACGCCGCCCGGCTGCGGCAACGCCGCGACGCCGTGCTCGACCTGACCGACCTCGGCAACCGAGTGGACCAGCTTGCCGGCACGCTTTCCGGCGGGTGGAAGCAGCGGCTTGCCCTCGCCTGCTCACTCATCCACGAACCCGAGGTCGTCTTCCTCGATGAACCCACGGCGGGAATCGACCCGGTGGCGCGACGGCAGCTTTGGGATCTGCTGTTCGAGCTTTCCGGACAGGGCGTCACCTTTTTCGTCACGACGCACTACATGGACGAGGCCGAGCGATGCAGCCGGGTCGGGTACATTTACCAGTCGCGGCTGCTGGTCCTCGGCGATACCGCCGACCTGAAGCAACTGCCCGAGGTGACGCCCGACGGCATGCGACGATGGGAGTTGATCGTGCCGCGCCCCGCTGAACAACTCCTCGAAATGCGGAAAACCGAAGGCGTGGAGGACGCCACCCTGTTCGGTGAAACGATCCACGCCCTGGTCGACGACCGGTTGCGCCACGACGAACTGCTGCAACAAATCGACGTGCCGGCCGAAGAGGCCGAGATTCGCGAGATACCGCCCACGCTGGAGGACGTGTTCGTCACGCTGACCGGCCTGGCCGAGCGAAGGCAGGCGGCCGGCGAACCGCCGCAAGCGACCAGGCGACTGGATGAAAGCGCCGAGGAGGACACCGGTGCGGAAACGGAACCAGACGAGGCGACGGGATCGCCCCGGCGCGAACCGGCGCCGCGGCACGGGCGGGGGGCCGAGGGCTTTGGGGCGATTGCCGTCAAGGAGTTCGCCCACATTCGCCGCCAGCCCTCCACTTTGTTCTTCCTGCTCGTCGTGCCGGTGATGCAGACGATCATCTTCGGCTTCGCCATCGACATCCAGATTGAAAACATCCCCACGGTGGTGTTCGACCTGGACGGGCGGCGCCATGCGCGCGAACTGATCGAACGATTCGAAAACACGCGGAAGTTCACCATCGTCGAGTACGTGTTCGAGGAGGAGCAGTTCCGCCGCGCGATGACCTCGGGCCGGGCACAGGTGGGCATCCGCATCCCGCCCCGCTACAGCGACGCGCTGGTGCGCGGGCGTCCGGCGCAGGTGCAGGTGCTTGTGGACGGCAGCGATTCGCAGGTGGCCACGACGGCACAGAACACGGCCCAGTTGCTCGGCGTGAACCTGTCGTTTCGCCTGGCCCGGGGGACGGCCGAGGGGTTGGCGCCGTCGGGTGCCGGCGCCGGCCGCCCCGCCATGCCCGTCGACGTGCGCCCGCGGCTGCTCTACAACCCGGCACTCGACAGCGCCCGCTTCTTCGTGCCGGGACTGGTGGGCATCATCCTGCAGCTTGTCGCCATGTTTCTTACCTCCTTCGCCATCGTTCGCGAGCGGGAACTGGGCACGCTGGAGCAACTATTCGTCACGCCCGTCGGCCGGCTCGGGCTGATGCTCGGCAAGCTGGTTCCTTACGCGGTGCTGGGGTTCCTGGAAACGCTGGTGGTGCTCTCGGTCATGGTGTATCTGTTCGGCGTGCCCATTCGCGGCAGCATCCCGTTGCTGCTGGGCCTAAGCGGGCTGTTCCTGGTGTGCGCGCTGGCCTTGGGGCTGCTCATCTCCACCCTCGCCAAGACGCAGGTGGCAGCCCTCATGCTGGCGTTCATCGTGATGATGCCGTCCGTGCTGCTTTCCGGCTTCGTGTTCCCGCGCAGCGAAATGCCCACGCCCATCTACCTGGTCACGTTCACGATCCCGGTCACCTACTTCATCCAAATCCTGCGAGGCATCGTACTGCGCGGCGCCGATCTGCCCGACCTGACCGAACCGGTCCTCGGACTGACAATATGCACGGTGGTCATCCTGAGCCTTGCGGTCGTCCGGTTCCGGAAGCAGTTGGGGTGATGACCGTTGCCGTTGACTTGATTCCCCTGGTGGGGCGGGGTCTGGTGGATTACGCCAGTTCGCGGTATATTGGCGCTAAGTACCGGAACCGCTGGTGGGACAACGCCGCCATGGTGGCCCTGTTCCTCGTGGCCCTTTGGGCTGCGTGGGGATCGGTCGAGTCGGTTACCGCCGCCGTGCAAGCGATGCTTTGAACAAGTGAGATGAACGACGGGTAGATTTATCTCCCAATATGAATCCGGGAGTGGAGGTCGGCCGGTCATGAGTGTGCCACTGGCTGTGCCAGTGCCAACCGGGAGTGGAAGC
>CAYPWB010000125.1:5434-12863 GCA_964414315.1 uncultured Planctomycetaceae bacterium
ACTTCATGCTCAGGCACTGGCAGAGCCAGTGGCACACACTTCATGCCCCATCAGGCCCTGACTGTTGCTGACGGCTCTCGGCGCCCAGGGCCTGAAAAGCGTGCCACTTCGTTTCTTCCACTTCCCCTTGTCTGTCCCGTATACTGGTATAGTTATCCTCAGCAACGTCACCCCCTCCCTGGAAGGGCATGCTCCCCATGATGTCGCGTTATGCGGGTTATTCTCTGCTGTTTCTGCTCACCTGTTCGACCGTGCCCCTCAACGCGGCGGGGGCGGGGCAGGAAGCGGCCGTCGAGGGCTATGCCAATTTCGATACGCTCCGGGTGCAGCTTGAGCAGATCGCCCGCTCGCCGATGGCGAGACTTTCGGTGTTGAGTCGCACCCGCGAAGGACGCGAGGTGTTTCTGCTGACGCTCGGGAAGGGCCGCGTCGAAGAGCGGCCGGCCGTGCTGGTAATCGGCGGGCTCGACGCCACTCAACTCGTCGGCAGCGAACTGGCCGTGGGCCTGGCGGGGCAGCTCGTCGAACGGGCGGCCGACGACGCGGACACGGCCCGGCTGCTGGAGCAAGTCACCTTCTACATCATTCCGCGCGCCTCGCCCGACGCCTGCGAGTTCTTCTTCCGCCGTCCGTTCGCAACGAAAACGACCAATACGCGGCCGTCCGACGACGACAACGACGGCCGCGTCGATGAAGACCCGCCGAGCGACATCAACGACGACGGATGGATTACGGCCATGCGCGTCGAGGAGCCCGGCGGGCGGTACATCGAGCATCCCGACAACCCGCGCGTGATGATCCCGGCCGACCCGCAGAAGGACGAGCGCGGGCGATGGTCGCTCCACGTCGAGGGGATCGACGAGGACGGCGACGGGCAACTGAACGAAGACCCGATCGGCGGGGTTGCCTTTGATCGCAACTTCACGTTCAACTATCCCTACTTTGAAAACGGCGCCGGACCGTTCCAGGTGAGCGAGCCGGAAACGCAGGCCGTGGCCGATTTCGCGTTCGAGCGGCGGAACATCGCGATCGTCTTCACGTTCACCGCGCAGGACAACCTGTTCCATGTTCCCAAGGGCGAACCGGCCGAGAAGCAGGGAAACATCAAGACCAAGCTGCTCGAGGCCGACGCCGGGCACCTTGCTCGCATGGCCGAACTGTACCGCGAACTGCACGGAGGCAGCGACGCGCCGCCCTCGCCCGAAGGCAAAGGCTCCGTGAGCGACTGGGCCTACTTCCACTACGGGCGTTGGTCGCTTGCCGCCCGGGCGTGGTGGATGCCACCGCGACCGCAGGATGAAGGAGACGCCGAAGATGCATCGACGGAACCGTCCACCGAACCCGAGCCTGCGGCGGAAGAAGCAGCCGACGCTTCGACGGACGATGCCGCACCCGCTGATTCACCGCCGGGCAAGAAGCCGAGCGACGAGTCGCGCGGCCGCGATGAGGTCCGGGCGCTGGTCTGGTTCGCGTGCGAGGGGATCGACGGCTTCGTGCCGTGGCAGCCGATCGAACACGCTGACTTTCCCGACCGGCGTGTCGAGATAGGCGGCTTCAAACCGTATCTGCGAACCAATCCGCCGATTGCCGAATTGGACGGCCTCGACGAAAAGCACGCCGACTTCCTGTGCGGCATTGCGGGCATGTTGCCGAAGCTGTGCATCGCCGAGGTGAAGACGGAACCGCTCGGGGGCGACGTGTGGCGCGTGTCGGCAACGGTGGTAAACGACGGCGAACTGCCCACGTTCCCGAAAATGGGTGAAATCAGCCGGCAAACGCAGCCGGTGCAAATTGCAGTCGACCTGCCCGAGGGAGCATCGCTGGTAACCGGCCACCCGCGGCGCCGCCTGCCCACCCTGGCCGGCCACGGCGGGCACGCTTCGGAAACCTGGCTGGTGCGACTGGCGCCCGGCGCCGACCGAAAACTGCGGCTGCGCGTATGGGCCCCGGCGGTGGGAAGCGCGAAGAAGACGGTGTCCCTCAAGGAGCCGTAGGAGGGTATAATCCATTGGGTGCGGGAGGGAATTGCAGAAGAGCATCTTTCTTGGGGAGTGTGTCATGCCGTCGCCGTTTCCTGGAATGGACCCCTACTTGGAGGGGCCTTCGTGGCCCGATTTTCACGTCTTGCTGATTGCCGAACTGCGAACGTCGCTGTCCGAGCGGACCCGGCCGAAGTACATTGTCGAAGCCGAGCGTCGCGTGTACCTGGAAACCGACCCGTACGATCCGGAGCGATTCATTCGGCCCGACGTGGCGATTGGGGTGCAACCCGCCCAAAAGATGCCCGATCGCGAGCCGCCCGGCGCGGTGGGCGTGGCGGAGCCTGTGACCTTGACGCTGCCGATGCCGGCGGAGCATCGCGAGGCCTATTTGACCATCCGGCTGCGCAAGCCGCGCCGCGTGGTTACGGTCATCGAGGTGCTTTCGCCCACGAACAAGAAGCCCCGCGCCCTGGGCCACGAGGTGTACAAGGCCAAGCGCGACGGCGTGTTGGAGTGCAAAACGCACCTGGTGGAACTCGATCTGTTGCGCGGCGGCGAGCGGATGCCCACCGTCGAACCGCTGCCGACGGCCGACTATTTCGCGGTCGTCTCGCGGAGCGACCGCCGTCCCACGGTCGAGGTTTATCCCTGGTCGCTCCGGCAGCCGCTGCCGTCCATTCCGATTCCACTGGAACCGGAAGACCCCGACGTCGTCCTCGACCTGCAAGCGGCCTTCACCGCCGTGTACGACCGCGCCGGATACGACTACTCGCTCGACTACGAGGGCGAGGTGCAACCGCCGCTTCCCGAAACCGACGCCCAGTGGGCCAAGACCCTCCTGGCGAATTGGAGCGGTGCAAGCGAGTAACGCGGCAAGAGACGCAGGATGCGCTTCCAGCGTGTTCGACGTGGGACAGGCTTCCAGCCTGTCATTTTTGCGTGAGATAAACGTCCTGGCAAGTCGGCAACCATGACAGCCTGGAAGGCTGTCCCACGGTAGCTGCAACCGATCGAAAGCCCATCATGAATCACCGACAGCACTGGATTCCCCTCCTCAGCCTTGCTCTTGTGTTGTCTCCTGCCTTCGGCAGCGAGCCGCTCTATCAGCCGGTCGGCGCGCCGGCCGACCCGAAGGTGGCGGTCCGCTGGAACCGTTACTACGACTATGCCGAGGCCACCGACCTGCTCAAGGCGTTCGCCTCGGAGCACAAGGAACTTGCCCGCCTGCGCAGCCTGGGCCGCTCCTACGGCGGGCGGGAGATTTGGCTGCTGACGATTTCGAACCCGGAAACGGGCGAGCACCACAGCAAACCGGCGATTTGGATCGACGGAGGCATTCACGGCAACGAAATCCAATCGACCGAGGTCACCCTGTACACGGCGTGGTACCTGCTGGAAATGTACCGCCGCAACGAGTTCATCAGGCGATTGATCGACGAGCGCACGTTCTACCTCGTTCCCATGCTCAGCCCCGACTCGCGCGACGCGCACATGCACGGCCCGGCCACCACGCATACGCCGCGTACGGGCATGCGGCCCTTCGACGCCGACCGCGACGGGCTGTTCGACGAAGACCCGCCGAACGACCTCGACGGTAACGGCCACATTACCCAAATGCGGGTGCGCGACCCCAACGGCCGGCATGTGCCGCACCCGAAGTATCCGAACGTGATGATTCCCGCCGAGCCGGACGAGCCCGGCGAGTATCGTTTACTCGGGCCGGAAGGGTACGACACCGACGGCGACGGGCGGATCAACGAGGACCCGCCGGGCGGATACGACCCGAATCGCGACTGGCCGTGGCAGTGGCAGCCCGAGTACGTGCAGCGAGGCGCGGGCCCCTACCCGCTGTGGGTCGGCCCGAACCGTCTGGCCGCCGAGTTCATTCTCGCGCATCCGAACATCGCGGCCGCGCAGTCGTACCACAACGCGGCAGGCATGATCCTGCGCGGACCGGGCCAGAAGTCGGAGCAGTGGGACCGGTCCGACGTGGCCGTGTTCGACGCCCTGGCCAAACGCGGGGAGAAGATGCTGCCGGGCTACAAATACATGAAGATGGCCGACGACCTGTACGAGGGGCACGGCGTCGAACTCGACTGGCTCTACGCGATGCGCGGCATTTTCGCCTTTACCAACGAGCTGTTCTCGCCGCAGAACTTCTTCCGCGAAACCGACACCGGCCGGTTCTTCGCCAGCGAGGAAACCCGGGCAAGATTCGACCGGCTGCTGCTGTTCGGCGACGGAATCGTTCCGTGGCGCGAGGTCGACCACCCGCAATACGGCCGCATCGAGGTGGGCGGTATGAAGAAGAACTGGGGCCGCCAGCCGCCGTCGTTCATGCTGGAGGAGGAGTGCCACCGCAACATGGCCTTCAGCCTCTATCACGCCGACCAAATGCCGCAGGTACAGCTTCACAACTTGACCGTGAAGCGGATCGACAAAGGCCTCGTTGAAGTAACCGCCACGTTCTCGAACCCCCGGCTCATGCCCACGCGTGCGGCCGTCGATGTTGCTCGCAATATCACGCCGCCCGACGTCGCCCACATCGACGCCGACGACCTCACGGTGGTTGCGGGCCTTTGGTCGACCGACCCGTTCTTCCTCGACGCCGCCGAGCAGATCCACGAGCCCGAGCGTCTGCGCATTCCCGCGATCCCCGGCATGGGCGCCGTTCACGTGCGTTGGCTGGTGAAAGGTTCCGGCCCGTGGAAGGTCGGCCTGCGGTCGCACAAAGGGGGCTCGGTGGAGGATACGGTGGAATTGGGTCAGCCAGGTGGGTAGGATGAGGACGCCGCTGCTTCGGTTCACGCCACTGGACACGACTTCCGGTGTAGTGACCATGGAAACTCAGAATTCCTCATGAGGAGAATCTCGGATGTCCATGCTTCTTCCATCAATTCTAGCCGTACTCTTGGGCTGGGACCTGCCGCTGGACGAAATGCACTATGCCGATGCAGCCGCCGCACGCCAGACGTGGGTCGCCGCCGAAGGCACGCCGCCGGTCGAGGTGGAGTCGGTGGGCGAGCGCCGGGCGCTCGTGCTGAGGACGCCGTTCGCCACAGATCGAAAAGCGCTGCGGGCGGTTATCGACCGGCGCGCGCGGCTCGCCGTCGCCGAGCCGGGCGCGTTCACGCTCGAGGTCGAAGTCGATGAGCCGAAGGCGATCGCCCACCTGACGCTATACTTCCGCAGCGGCGACGGCTGGTACGGCTGCACGGGCAACCTGCGGGGCGGCGGCCGGCAAACGGTGCGGTTTCCGAAAGGCCGGTTCCGCACCGAAGGCAGCCCGGCCGGTTGGGGCAAGGTCGACGGCATTCGCATCGCCGCATGGCGAGGACAGGACCTCGACGCTCGGCTGCTGCTGCACCGGCTTGGCGCCGTGACGCACGACGTGGCCGTCGTTCTGCCCGACGAAAGCGATTTGCCCGCAGGGGAGTTGCGGGCAGCGAGGCAGGCAGCCGAAGGCATGGTCGACGCGCTGGCCGAACTGGGCCTCGAAGCCGACGCAATCCCGGAATCGAGCGTGACCGCCGGGGCGCTCGGCAGCCGGCGGGTGGCTGTGCTGGCATACAACCCGCGGCTGTCGCCGGCGGCTGTCCGCGCGCTGGTCGAGTTCATCGAGCGGGGCGGCAAGGTGTTCGCCTGCTACAGCCTGCCCTCGCCGCTGGCGGCTGCCTTGGGCCTGGCCCCGGGAAAGTATCTCCAACCCGAGCGCAATACGCTGGCGGAGGTGCGTTTCGAGGCCGAAGCCGTGCCGGGCCTGCCGCCGGCCATGCGACAGGGCTCGTGGAACATTACACTTACCGAACCGATCGGGCACGGCGCCCGGGCGATCGGCCATTGGCACGATCGCGACGGCAAGCCGACCCCCTGGCCGGCCATGTTCGTAAGCGACCGGGGCGCCTTCTTCAGCCATATCCTGCTGTCCGACGATCCGCCCGCGAAACTGCGGATGCTGGCCGCCGTGCTCGGCCGTTTCCACCCGCCGCTGTGGGAAACGATGGCCGACGCCGCGCTGGAGCGCGCATCGCGGGTCGGCCATTGCCGGTCCATCGAGGCACTCCGTAAGGTCGTCGAGGCCTCCAAGAGCCCCGAGGCCCGGCAAACGTTTCAGGCCGCCCTCGTCACACGCGATCGGTCGGAGCAGTTGCTCGCCGTGGGCCGGCCGGGCGCGGCGGTGGAAGCGGCCGGCGAAAGCCGACGCCTTGCGGCCGAGGCCTACCTGCGCGCGGCGCCCAGCCCGGCCCGCGAAGGCCGCGCCGTCTGGAACCATTCCGGCGCCGGGGCGTATCCGGGCAACTGGGAAAAGTCGGTCCGGCTTCTGGCCGGCAACGGATTCAACATGGTGATGCCGAACATGCTTTGGGGCGGGCTGGCCCATTACCCAAGCGACTTACTGCCCCGCAGCCGCACCTTCGCCGAATACGGCGACCAGATCGCCCAGTGCTGCGCCGCGGCGAAGAAGCACGGGCTCGAGGTTCACGTATGGAAAGTGAATTACAACGCCCAAAACGCACCAAAACAGTTCCTTGACCGAATGGAACGCGAGGGGCGGCTGCAGGTCGACTTCAACGGCGAGCAGCGTCCTTGGTTGTGCCCCTCGCATCCCGAGAACCAAAAGCTGGAACTCGAAAGCATGCTGGAAGTAGCACGGAAATACCCCGTCGACGGGCTACACTTCGACTACATCCGCTACCCCGGTCGCGACTCCTGCTATTGCGACGGCTGCCGCGAGCGGTTCGAGGCGGCCGGCGGGCGGAAGGTGGCCGACTGGCCCCGCGAGTGCTACAGCGGCCCGCGGCGCGATGAGTACAACGACTGGCGATGCGACCAGATTACCGCCCTGGTCAAGGCCGTGCATCGCGAGGGCAAGCGGTTGCGGCCGGAGCTTGCCGTTTCGGCGGCCGTGTTCGGCTCCTATCCCGCCTGCCGGGAGTCGGTCGCCCAGGACTGGGTAGCATGGGTCGAGGCCGGCTACCTCGACTTTGTTTGCCCGATGAACTACTCCGACAGCGACGAGCAGTTCGCCAACCTGGTCGAGAACCAGTTGCGGCTCGTCGGGGGTCGCGTGCCGGTTTACCCGGGCATTGGGGCCTCGGCGCCGGGGCTCTCGCCCGATCGTGTCGTCGGGCAAATTCACCACGCCCGCCGGCTGGGCGCCCCCGGCTTCACGGTGTTCGAGTTCAACGCCCGCACGGCCGATACGATGGTGCCCGGCGTGGGGCTGGGCGCGGGCCGCACGCGGGCGGAGCGGGGCCAGTAGCCGTTTGCACGCCTGGGAACCGGCCGTGCGGCCTTACACACCGCACGCGCACTCAGTGTTCCCTCGCGTCCTCCGTCGAACGTAACGTACCACGGGGTATCGGGGCGGGTCGTTTTGAATTCGACCCGGCAGGGCATCAGCCGCCTACCCCTTTACAGGGGCGGGGAATGCCGTTAGACTGGCC
>CAYPWB010000125.1:12963-14650 GCA_964414315.1 uncultured Planctomycetaceae bacterium
AGCGATGAAGACGTTACAAGCCCAAATTCCCGAGCTGCTGCTGCAGGAAGTTGAAGAGTTGGCAGCGACGCAAGACGCCACGGTGGACCAGATCGTTGCCATGGCGTTGGCGGCGCAGGTTTCGGTTTGGCGCACGCGTACGAGCATTTCCTCCCGCGCCGGCCGCGTCCATTGGGAAAGGGTCGACGAAATTCTGGCCCGGGTGCCGGATGTTCCGCCCGAGCCAGGCGATGAAGTGTGAGCAGCCGCCTGCACCCTGCGTGCCGGTACGCAGCCGTTCCGTCGGGTGGAAGACCACGCACCTGTCCGCCTACTTCTCTTCCTCTTCGGCGCTCTTCGCCTCGTCGCGAATATCGTAGCACAGCAGCACCGTCTGGTCGCGCACGTACATCCTGCCGTCGGCAATCACCAGGTGCGGCCACGCCTTCCGGTTGGTGCGGTACGGCTGGTTGAAACGACCGTGCAGAACGAACTCTTTCGGGGTGGCGGCCACGAGGCTGATCGGGCCGTCCTCGTCGCGGCAGTAGAGTCGCCGGTCGGCGTACATGACCGAGCACTTGCCCGCGCTGCTGTTGGTCCACATCACCTGCCCGTTGCGATAGTTCATGCAGGTAAGCAGGTTCGGGTTGCTGCAACCGTACAAGTATTCATTGACAAGCACCATGCCGCCGTGGTGATTCTGCATTTCCTTGGTGAAGTAGATTTGCTGGGGAATGAAGCCCGCCGGGGTGGGACGCGGCCAAACCAGTCCGCCGCCGTTGTTGTAACCGCTGGCGGCGAAGATGGTATCGCGGTACCAAACCGGCGTGGCGATGTTGGGGTGGGGGCTGGCGGGCGCGTCGTAGCGCCATAGCGGCTTGCCGGTATTGGCGGCCACGCCCACAACGCCGTCGGCCGTGAAGGCAACGTATTGCGAGGTCCGGCTGATCTGGGCCTTGATCACGGAGGAATAGGCGGCCGCGTCGCCGATGGCCGCGCCCCATACCTTTTCGCCGTTGTCTTTGTTCAGCGCCACCAGGGTATTCTGCTTGCCGCCGGGCGTGCAGATGACGAACTTGTTGTCGACCAGCACCGATTCCGAATATCCCCAGCGGGGCGCCGTCCCGCCGAAGTCCTTGACCAGGTCCTTGTGCCAAATCACCTTGCCGTCCTCGGCGCTGAGGCACACGAGGATGCCGGCCGCGCCCAGGGCGTACACGCGGTCGCCGTCGACGGTGGGTGTGGATCGCGGGCCGGGAAACCCGCCGCCCCGGTGCCGCACGGGTCCGGTGGCCGAGGCCCAATCCTGCGTGCCCCTCTTGGCCGCGTTCAGAGCGATGACCCACTCGCCGCCGTCCCCATTGCCCATCACATAGACCCGATTTCCCACCACCGCCGGCGCGCTGTAGCCGGCGCCGCACAGGTTGGTTGCCCAGGCGATCGGAGGGCCCTGCTCGGGCCACTGCTGCAACAGGCCCGTCTCGCGGCTGATCCCGTCGCGCCGCGGCCCGCGCCAGCCGGGCCAGTTCTCGGCCGACGCACGCTCAGCCAGGCCGGCCGGCAACAACGCAAGCAAGAAAGCGAATGAGACAAATCGTGGTGGAGGAACGGTCATGGCGCTTGGCTCCCGGGCGGCTCGCGGACGTTGCAACGATACTCTTCAGTGTAATCGTTCGCGGGGGGACTGTCCCAATTTTCGCGGCACAAA
>CAYPWB010000126.1:0-2878 GCA_964414315.1 uncultured Planctomycetaceae bacterium
GCCGCGCCTAAACAAGGCCATTTATTCCTTCGCGAGCCCTAAATGCCGTTGTGCGAGTTCACGCAAGCGAGACCGCCGGTCGTCAAGGCGCTGTGCGCGTGCCCGTGGGCGGTTCATCCGTGACGGCGTCGGGGCCGGCTGAAGGAGAGGAGGGGCCATGAAGTATGTCGCTGCCGTGTTCTTCATCCTCAACGGGGCCGCCTTCCTTTGGCTACGAGCGCTTCCCGACGATTCGGAGGTGTTGCGGGCGCTCCTTTACCAGGAGGCATCCGGCCCTGCACGCGAGGCGACCGGTGAAGCGGC
Organism: uncultured Planctomycetaceae bacterium; assembly: GCA_964414315.1. Classification (GTDB taxonomy): domain Bacteria; phylum Planctomycetota; class Planctomycetia; order Pirellulales; family Thermoguttaceae; genus PWXP01. The sequence continues at coordinate 304 of CAYPWB010000126.1, forward strand.
AGCGCCGGCCATGCAGATCGAGGCAGGCCGCGGATACGAACGCCTCTTCGCCCGGCACAAGAAGGCAGGCACTTTGTCGGGCGGCCTTCTGTTGGTGAACGCTGCCGTATTCCTGTCCGCCGCGATACTACTTGCGCAGAGGAGCGCCGAACACAGCCGCACCGAACCCGATTCTTCGGAGGGCACGACCGCTTCGCATGCCGGCCGTTGAGCTACTCCGAAGGCGTCTTTCCGCCATGAGCAACAACCCCTACACCGCACCGTCCTCGGTCAATCCGCCGCCCAAGACCCGCTGCACGCGGTGGCTTGTCTACCTCGGAGCCGCGTGCTTGGCGGTCTCCGCCGCGTGCTTCGTGGCGACGTGCGTTGCGATGTCCCTGAGCTTTCGCACGATCTCCGCTTCGCCCACGCCTCCCACGCCGGCCCAACTGGCGGTCGGCATCCGTTGGGCGATGATTCCCTCATACGCCGCCGTACCGCTCGGCCTGATCGGCGTTGTGCTGCTCGTTGCCGGCTTCGCCCGACGGCAACCCGATCGTGAGGTAAACCCATGAAATATCGGATTTGGATGCGCTGTTTCGGAGCGGCCCTGCTTGTTACTGCATCGAGTGTTTCGGAAGCCGCGCGACCGGTGGAACACGGCGGCACGCCCGCCTCGACCACCGACCCCGCCGTGCGGGCCGAGGAACTTTGGCGGCTGGCCGAGCAGAAGGCACTGACCGACGACTTGGCCGCGGAGGCCGCCGCGCTGCTCGATTCGCCCGACCCGTTCGCCCGGGGGCTGGCCGAATGGGCGCTGGCCACCCGGGTGGAAATCGACAACAAGGGGGAGGCCATCCGCTGGCCGCGCTCCGATCCGCCCGGCTGGTATCGCCGCTGGTCGGAACCGACACCCGAGGCGATGGTCGAGGCCGATTATGTCCGCTTCGCCGTACTGTGGGAGGTCCACCACGACGGCCGGAAGTTGTTCGATTCGGTGGGTGCAATTCAGCGCCGGGCACGGGGCGCGGCCGATGAAGCGCGACGGTCCGAGTCGGCCGAAACGCAGGCGATGGTCGCCCGGCAGCTCGACGAACTGGAGGCGATCCGAGCCGAGTTCGCCCGGCAACTCGAACAGTCGGCCGACGATCTGACGGCGCACCGGCGGCTGTGGCTGCGGGCGCGGCACGCGGCACGGCCGATCGTCATGGCCAACCCGGCGGCCGAGGTATCGCAACTGCTGTTCGTCAAGCAGCACTCGGCCCACTCGCATCGGAACATCACCGGCTCGCAGTATCCCTGGGTGCACAAGCCGGGCGGCGGCATCTACGTTCAGGAAGGGCTCGACCCCGGCAGCCCGGTACGCGAGGTGCTCGGCGATCGGCTCGGGCCGGGGCACGTGCGGGGGATCGACCTGTGGTGGAACGGGGATCGCGTGGTGTTCGGCTACGCCCGGCAACCCGACTGGCCGCCGCCGTGGGATACGGGCTCGGGGAGTTTCGCCTTCGAGTTGCGCGGCCACGAGAAGCCGATCCAGCTTTTCGAGATCGGCATCGACGGCAGCGGGCTGCGGCAGTTGACCGATCACCCCGTGTGGAACAGCCTGGAGCCGACCTACTGCGCCGACGGCGGCATCGTATTCGCCTCCGACCGGTCGGGCCGTTCGAGTGAATGCGGCAGGTTCTCGGCCGATCACACGGTGATCAATCTGTACGCGATCGACGCCGACGGCGGCCGGCTGCGACGGATCAACGACAACAAGGACATCGACCGCTATCCGCACAGCCTCGACAACGGCCTGATCGCCTACACCCGCTGGGAATACCAGGAACGGCACTTCCTGGAGGTCCACTCCCTCTGGACCGTGCGGCCCGACGGCACGATGGCCGACGCCCTGTTCAAGCAGCACTTGCCCGCGCCGTTCGGCCTTCGCGACACGCGCAGCGTGCCCGGCTCGCCGTTGCTGGTGTCGATCGCCACGGGGCACCACACGTTTGCGTACGGCCCGCTGGTGCTCATCGACCCGCGGCGGGGTATCAATGCTGTTGACGGCCTTCGCATTGTCACTCCGCACAGCCGGCCGGAGGAGGGTGGTATGGCGGGCAAGCCGGTCGAGCAGGGCGGCGTGCCCGACCGCGGCGGGCTGTACCATGGTCCCTGGGCCCTGAGCGAAACGTGCTTCCTCGTGTCATTCAGCCACGCGCGGCCGCCCTCGGGCAGCGCGGGCGGCACGAACGCCAGCGGGTTCGCCGTGTACCTGGTCGACGTGTACGGCAACAAGGAGCTGGTCCATCGCGACCTGCTGCTCTCGTGCGCTTTTCCAAAGCGGCTGGCGCCCCGGTCCCGACCGCCCATCCTGCCCAGCGAGCCCCGAACCGACCGGCCCGACGCCGTTTGCTACGTGGCCGACGTGTACCGCGACATGCCCGGCGTGCCGCGCGGCACGATCAAGTACCTGCGGATTGCGCAGCGGGTGGGCTGGCCGCTCGACGATGACATCGGGGCGATGCGCTACATTCCCGGCAACGCTTGGGAGCGGAAGTTCGGCCACTGGTCGTGGGCGCCGGTGCGGGTGCTGGGCGACGCGGCGAAGGCG
>CAYPWB010000126.1:2888-14612 GCA_964414315.1 uncultured Planctomycetaceae bacterium
CCGGTTCAGGTTGTGGGCAACGTGCCCGTCGAGGAGGACGGCTCGGCCCACTTCACGGTGCCCGCCAACGAGGCTGTGTACTTCCAGGCGCTCGACGAGAACCTGATGGAAGTGCGGCGCATGCGTAGTCACGTGACGTTTCAGCCGGGCGAGGTGCGCGGGTGCGTGGGGTGCCACGAGTCGAAAGCCGAGGCCCCGCCGCGTCTGAAGCATCAGGGCGTGGCCGTCGGCGGCTCGCCGCATGCGCCGGAGCCGCCCCCGTGGGGCGCCCAGCGCCTGCTGGGCTACGAGTGGCTCGTGCAGCCGATCTTCGACCGGCATTGCATCGGCTGCCACGGCCGGGAGCAGCCCGAGGGGGGAATCGACCTTTCCGACCACCGCGCCGCCGACGGGTTCGTGCAGTCGTTCCGCACCCTGTTCGGGCGGCGCGACGAAAGCGGCCCGGAGCTGCCCCCGCTGGTGTCCGTTTCGAACCGGTTCGACAACGCCGCGGTCACCCGCCCCATGCAGTTCGGGTCGCACCGCAGCCGGCTGCTGGCCGTGTTGCGCGAAGATGATTTGCACCGCAAGGAGGTGGAACTGTCGCCTGCCGATTGGCGGGCGCTGGTCACGTGGATCGACGCGAACGCGCCGTACTATGGCACGTTCTACAACCGGCGCCCGGAAGACGGCGGCCCGCCGCGGCGCGACGTGTTGATGGAGTATCGGTAGCTCGTTTCCCAGCGAGTTGTCGTCGTTGTTGAACACCAGTTGAGTTCGCACCATGGGCCACCGGCGGGCTTGTCCCGCCGCGAGCCGTGGTCAGTGAGCTACCGCTATCCACTCGACCTACCTTCCCACCGCGTTGCCGCCCCCTCCGGCGGCGGCAACGCGGTGGGACAATGAAACATCCGTGTGCCAACCGTAGCCCGCTGACCATCGTTCCGGCCGGGCAAGCCGGCCGGTGACGGACGCGACTTGTGTACAACAGTCGAACACTCAGGCAACACTCCGATCGCACGCACTCGAAACGGACAGATTGCGATGAAGAAGAAATGGTCGTTCTCCGCGGTTGCGGTATGGGCAATGGCCGTATCCGCCGGCGCAGCAGGACCCCCCATCCCCCAGGACGACATGGCGCTGTGGCTCGACGCTTCCGATGCCGCCACGCTAGTGCGTGCCGAGCATCGCGTGGCCGAGTGGAAAGACAAGTCGGCCCAAGGGCATCGGGCCGTCCAGCCTGCAGCCGAAGCGCGGCCGGGATGGGTCGAGGCCGCCATTGGCGGCCGGCCCGCGGTACGCTTCAGCGGTAACCAGTTCCTGAACCTGGGCCAACCCGAGGCGCTCGACCTTCCCCCGGGCACGCCGATGACCATTCTTGCCGTGTACCGCGTCGATGACGGCAGGTTCGGTACCCTGCTGGCGAAAGGCGGCGGGCCCGAGGCAGGACGTGCGTACCAGTTCTACACGGCGGCCGGCCGGCTGGGCGCCGTCGTCCACGGCGTTCGCCGCGAGACGCCGCTGCCTGCCGGTTCGCGCCTGGCCGCACTCGTCTACGACGGCCGCAGCGCCGAGTTGCGCCACGACGGCCCGGCCGTGCGTTTTGCAGCCGGGCAAGGCAACTCGCCGGGCGACGTCCTGGTGGGCGTCCGCCGTGAAACGGCCGAGAACACCGGCGCCTATTGGCCGCTCGAAGGCGACCTGGCCGAACTGATCGTCTACCGCGCGGCGCTCGACCGTCGACACTTCTCCCGGGTCGAGGCCTACCTCCGCGAAAAGTACGACCTCGCCGACCCCGGCGCCGCGCTCGTGCGCACCGCCGAAGAGCACCCTGCCCGGGCGGCCGAGTCGCTTTTGCGGCTGGCCGAGCAGAATCAGCTTTCCGACGATCTTGCGGACCTGGCGAGCGAACTGCTCGAAAGCGACGACCCTTTCGCCCGCGGCATGGCCGAATGGGCCATCGCCATGAAGGTAGGCGGTGAGAACAACGGGCAGGAGGCCGTTTGGAACACCGACGCCGCCGAGCCGTGGTTCCGCCGCTACCTCGCTCTTAATCCGCAACAGCGGCTCGAAGCCGATTGGGTGCGGCAGGCCGTGGCCCGGGGCATCCATGGCGACGTCGCCCGCTTGCGGGCCGACGCGGACGCCATGGCCCGGCGGGCCGAGCGGATGCGGGCCGACTTCCGTCTGCGCGGGGCATCGCCTCCCACATTCCCGTCCATCCGCTCGAAGTTCATCGAAGCCGGCCTTCTCGAACACGGCGGACTGTCGCTGGCGAGGGCACAGCGGCTCTGGCTCGACGCACGCCGCGCGCTACGCGAACTCACGCTATCCAACCCGGCCGTCGACTTCGAGCGCATCGTCTTCCTCACGCAATTCACCCCGCACACCGTAAGGAATATCACCCGTTCGTACGCGTGGAAGCACAAGCCGGGCGGCGATATTCTGATTCTCGACGACCTGACCTCCGGCGGCCCGCTGCGGCCGGTGCTGGCCGGCCGGCTGGGATCGGGGTACGTGTGGGGACTCGACCTGTGGTGGGACGCCGACCGCGTGCTGTTCAGCTACGCGCGGCTGCCCAACTGGCCGCCGCCGGTCAATACGGCACATTACGCGGTGGAAGGCGAGAACGTGTTCGCGCTGCGGAAGATCTTCGAGCCGATCCGCCTGTACGAAGCCGCGGTCGACGGCTCGGAAATCGTCCAGCTTACCGACGATCCGTACTGGAGCGATTTCGAGCCCGCCTACACGGCCGGCGGCGACGTCGTCTTCGCCTCCGATCGCTGCGGCAAGGCCCCGGAGTGCGGCAGCGTGACCTACGACCACACGAACCCGAACCTGTACCTGCTGTCGCACCGCGAAAGCCGCCTCGTTCCGGCGGCGTCGGCGGGCGGGCTCGCCCGGTACGAACCGCCCCCGGCCGTACGGAAGTTCACCGACAGCAAGGACCTGGACCGCTACCCGGCCAGCCTCGACGACGGCCGCATCGTGTACACGCACTGGGAGTACCAGGAGCGGCATTTCATGGAGGTTCACTCGCTGTGGACGGCGCGGCCGGACGGGTCGATGCCCGACGCGCTCTTCAAGCAGCACATGCCGGCCCCGTTGGCCCTGCGTGCCGCGCGCAGCATTCCCGGCACGGCGAAACTGGTAGCCGTGGCCACGGGCCATCACACGTTCAGCTACGGGCCGGTGGTGACGATCGATCCGTCGCATGGGCTCAACAGCGAGTCGGGCCTGCGCGTCGTCACGCCGGGCGTGAAGCCGCAGGAGGGCCCCATGGCCGGCCGGCCGGTCGAGCGGGGCGGTGTGCTCGACGCCGGCGGCCTGTATCGCAGCCCTTGGGCCCTGAGCGAAACCTGCTTCCTGGCGGCCTACGCGTACGCGCGGCCCAATTGCATCGCGCCGGCGGGCGTCGACTCGAACGGGTTCGGCCTGTACCTGATCGACGCCTACGGCAATCGCGAGTTGCTGTACCGCGATCCACTGCTGAGTTCTGCGTCGCCCATCCCGCTCCGTCCTCGACCGCGGCCGCCGGTGCTGCCCGAACTACCGGCCGCCGAACACGTTGCCACGGCGGTTGCTGGGGCCGACCGGCCGGGCGGCGAAGCGGTTTGCTTCGTGGCCGACGTGTACCGGGGGATGCCCGAGGTTCCTCGCGGCACGATCAAATGGCTGCGCATCGCGCAGCACGTGCCGTGGCCGTACGATCCGGAGCAAGGCACGCAGGACTACATTCCCGGTGTCGCCGGCTCGCGTCATTTGGGCTTCAATAGTTGGTCGCCCGTGCGCGTGCTGGGCACGGTGCCGGTCGAACCGGACGGCTCGGCCCACTTCACCGTTCCTGCCGAAACGGCCGTCTACTTCCAGGCCCTCGACGAGCGGGAGATGGAAGTGCGACGCATGCGGTCGTTCGTATCGTTGAAGGCCGGCGAGGTGCGCGGCTGCCACGGATGCCACGAGTCGGGAGCCCGAACGCCCGAAGTTGCGGCCGGCTTCGGGCGGGCACTTGCACGGGCACCATCGGCGCCCGTACCACCGCCCTGGGGCGCCGAACGGTTGCTCGATTACGAGGAGCTGGTGCAGCCGATCTTCGACCGCCACTGCGGCGAGTGCCACGGCAATGCTTCCCCCGAGGGCGAAATCGACCTGAGCCGGGTGCGAGCAGCCGACGGGCTGCTACGCTCGTACCACACGCTGATGGGAAGCCGGGGCGATGGGAAGGTATCGGCCGTCGCGTTGGTGTCGACGGCCGATCGATTCTCGGGCGCCGCCGTTACCGCGCCGAAGCAGTTCGGCGCGCACCGCAGCCCGCTCATTCGCACGCTATTGGACGATCGGCTGCACCGGGAGCATGTGACGCTAACGCCCGACGAGTGGACGGCGCTGGTTACGTGGGTCGACGCGAACGCGCCGTACTTCGGCCGGTTCCTGAACAAACGTCCGAAGTGCGGCGGCCCTGCGCGTCGCGAGGCATCGCCGCCGTAGTGCTTTGCGACTGTTTGATTTTCGGGTGTGTGCCACTGGCGTCCCGCCAGTGCCATTGCTGGTGCCACGCGAACGACAGCACTGGCAGTATGTCAGTGGCACCCTGATTCTAAGCTTTCACAAAGCACTGGAGGCTGTCCGAAAACTCCCCTCTCCCCTTGAGAGAGGGGCTAGGGGGAGGGCTTGCGGGGTTTGGGTAAGCAAGCGCAGAGTCTATCGGGAAATTGCCCTGACCCTCTCCCGGTGGCAGAGGAGACGTGGACCCGAGCCTTTCCGGATCGCCTCGCACTAGGCGGAAACCCCTCTTATGTGTCATACGGCGTAGGCTCGTACTGGCGGCTTTTGTCGGCAAACTCGCCCTGTTTCGCCCAAGACGCTTGAATTCGCCTGTATGCTTGCTATGCTAGAGATAGTCGCCGCGAGGAAAAAAACGGGACCGGTCCAATTTGTGCGAAGCACCCAAAGGGCCGTTCCGCCAAGTGGGACCGGTCCCGTTTTTCCCTGCGAACCGTAGTGTTTGACCCAATCTGCCATACCTTGAGGAAGGGGAGTCGCCCATGTTTCGACCTGCTTGGAAATTGTTGTTGATTGGCGCCGTTGCGACGGCGGTTCTGGCTGGTGGCGCCATGAAGGCCGACGCCTTCTGGTGGTGGAGTTGTCGGCCTGTCGCGTACGCGTCGTGTTACACGGTTCCTTGCTACACAGCCACCTATTGCTATGATCCGTGCGGGGCCACGACGTGCGGCTATTACCTCGGCTACCGGCCGGGCCCGGTGCGCCGGTTGCTTTTCGGCCGGTATCGCTGGTACTACGGCTGCTGGACCACCCCGGCGGTGAGTTACGACGCCTGGTACACGCCGGCCATCGCAACCGGGGCCGCCCGAGTGGCCGAGCCGCAGCCCGCGCCCCAGGAACCGCGACCGGCACAGAAGCCGGCCGATCCGCCTGCCGATCCGGAACCGGCCATCCCGGAACCGGCCATCATCCCACAGCCGCAGGAATTCCCGATGCCGGCCGAACCGGCTGAACCGGCCGAACCGGCCCCGGGGCTCATTCCCGACGATCGCGACTCGGTATTGCCGCCGGCGACGGCCCCCGGCTTCCGCTTCGATCCTTTGGAGCCGGCCCGCCCGAATAGCTCCTACGTACCCAAGCCGAGCAACAGCGCGCTAATTTCGGTTTGGGTTCCCTACGACGCGAAGGTGCTGGTCAACGGCTATCCGACGGAGAGCACGGGCAGCCGCCGGCAGTTCGTATCGTACGGCCTGCAGCCGGGCTACAGCTACAAGTACCAGATCAAAGCCCAGTTGGTTCGCGATGGCAAGATCATCGAGGACGTTCGCACCGTAACGCTGACCGCGGGCCAGGATACTTCGGTCGCGTTCGGGTTCCCGTCGTTGCCGTCGCAGACGCTCGCCGCGCAGTGGTAAGCGATTGCGTAGCGACCCTTAGCATGGGAGACACGACCGACCCCCGTGCCGGATTCGCACCGGCGCGGGGGTTGTGCTTTTTCGGGCCCCGCTTGAATCGGCCGACGTCGGAAAGCATAATGGTGGGTTTGTCCGCCGCGCCTTGGGCGTCGGTGGGCTGCCAGTGTTGCAGGGCGGGCCATGCCCGGCAAAACCGCCTCGCCCCCTAAAATCGTTGATGCCGCTCCGGCGGCCACAGCCCGTCCCGCCTTGGGCGGCCAGACACCCCCACTTGAGGAGAAACCCTGTGTTCGACCACATCGCCGTCGTCGGCGCCACCGGCGCCGTCGGGACCCTGATCCGCCAAATGCTCGAGAGCCGCCGGTTTCCGCACCAGACGATCAAATTCCTCGCCTCGGCCCGATCGGTCGGCAAGGAGCTTGAGTTCGCGGGACGCAAAGTGGCCGTCGAAGAGCTTCGCCCCGAGGCGTTTGACGGCGTCGAGCTTGCTATTGCGAGCACACCCGACGACGTGGCCGGCGAATTGGTGCCCAAGGCGGTCGAGCGGGGCTGCGTGGTCATCGACGAGAGCGCCTACTGGCGCATGGACCCGAACGTGCCGCTGGTCATCCCCGAGGTGAACCCCGACGCGGTCGACTCGCACCGCGGCATTATCGCCAGCCCGAACTGCTCCACCACGCAAATGGTGCAGGCGCTGAAGCCCCTGCACGATGCCGGCCGCGTGCGCCGCGTGGTCGTCAGCACGTATCAGGCCACCAGCGGGGCAGGCGTAGGCGGCACGCGCGACCTGTTGGGTGGCACCCGGGCGAAACTCGATGACAAGCCGTACGACTACGAGGAGTTCGCCTACCCGATCGCCTTCAACTGCATCCCGCAAATCGGCCGTCCCAAGCAGCAGGGCTACACCTCGGAAGAGATGAAGATGACCTGGGAAACGCAGAAGATCCTCGGCGACGACTCGATGCAGATTTCCGCCACCTGCGTGCGCGTGCCCGTTTCCAACTGCCATAGCGAAGTCATTATGGTGGAAACGGAGCGGAAGATTACCGTGGAGAAGGCGCGCGGACTGTTCGCCGCCACGCCGGGCCTGGAGGTAATGGACGACCTCGACAACAAGGTGTACCCCATGCCCCTCAACGGCGACGGCCGCGACGAGACGTTCGTCGGGCGCATCCGGGAAGATTTGTCCTGCCCGAACGGGCTGATCTTCTGGTGCGTCAGCGACAACCTGCGCAAGGGCGCGGCGACGAACGCCGTCCAAATTGCCGAACTGTTGCTGGCAAAGGCCGGTAAGTGCGCACCTTCAAGCTGACCCTCGCTTACGACGGCACCGCGTATGCCGGTTGGCAGGTGCAACCCGGCCGGCCGACCATCCAGGAGGCCGTCGAAGCGGCCGTCGAGCGGGTCACCTCGCAGCAAGTTCGCGCCGTGGCCAGCGGCCGGACCGACGCGGGCGTGCATGCACTGGGCCAGGTGGTCGGCTTTTCGGCAAATGTATCGTTGCCTTGCGAAGTGCTCCGAAAAGCGCTCAACGCAAACCTGCCGCACGATATCGCCGTGCTCGACGCGGCCGAAGTGCCCGCAGGATTTCACCCGATCCGCGATGCGAGACGCAAGCGTTACCGCTATCAACTGTACGACGGACCGGTGCGCGACGTGTTCGCGCTGCGCTTCGCCTGGCACTACCCCTACGGCCGGCTCGACGCCGACGCCATGCAGCGGGCTGCCAAGCCGCTAAGCGGACGGAACGACTTCCGGAGCTTCGAGACGAGCGGGGCGGAACGAAAAACGAGCGTGCGCAGCGTGTCGGACCTCGTGGTGTGCCGGGGCAGGGCAGGGGAGGCGCCTCCATGCATCGCCGCAGGTCAAGACGTGGCAGCGACCGACTGGATCACGCTGGAGATCGAGGCCGACGGGTTCCTGTACAATATGGTTCGAGCGATCGTGGGCACGCTCACGGAAGTAGGGCGCGGCGCCCGGCCGGAAACCTGGCCCGCCGTGGTGCTTGCCGCGCGCGACCGCCGCCGCGCCGGCCCCACCGCGCCGCCGCAGGGATTGTTCCTGGTGAATGTCACGTATTAGGCCCGGTTCCTCCCATGCGTATCGCACACGTCATCACCCGGCTGATCCTCGGCGGGGCGCAGGAGAACACGGTCCTCTGCTGCGAGGACCTGCTGCGCGAGTACGGCGACGACGTGCTGCTGATTACCGGACCGCCGCTCGGTCCGGAAGGCAGTTTGCTCAAGCGTGCCGAGGCGTCGGGCGTGCCGCTGCGAATCATCGACTCGCTTCGGCGGCCGGTGAATCCTTGGCACGACGCCCCGGCCTACTCGCAGCTTCGGGCGATCCTTCGCGACTTTCGGCCCGAGGTGGTGCATACCCACAGCGCCAAGGGCGGCATCCTCGGGCGGGCGGCGGGGTGGTCGCTCGGCGTGCCGGCGGTCGTGCATACCGTGCATGGGGCCCCGTTCCACCCGTACCAGAATGCCGCAGCCCGGTCTGCGATCCGGGCCTGCGAACGGTGGGCGGCGCGCCGCTGTCATGCCATCATCAGTGTGGCCGATGCCATGACCGACCTGATGGTCGAAGCCGGGGTGGCGCCCCGCGAGAAGTTCACCACAATCCCAAGCGGCATGGAGGTCGAGCCGTTCCTGACCGCCGAGCGCCACCGAGAGCGAGTCCGACGCGAGTTAAGCTACGAGCCGCAGCACATTGTTGTTGCCAAGATCGCCCGCTTGTTCCACCTGAAGGGGCATGAATACCTGGTCCGCGCCGCCGGGCAAGTTGTCGACGCCGTACCCGAAACCCGATTCCTCCTGGTGGGCGACGGCGTGCTGCAGCAGCAAGTGCGGCGTCAGATCGAGCAGGCCGGCCTCGGGAAACACTTCCAGTTCACCGGGCTGGTGCCGCCCGAACGCATTCCCGAACTGCTCGCCGCCGCCGACCTGGTCGCGCACGCCAGCCTCCGCGAGGGCCTCGCCCGCGTGCTGCCCCAGGCCCTGATCGCCGGCAAGCCGGTCGTCAGTTTCGACGTGGACGGCGCCCGCGAGGTCGTCATTCCTGGCGAAACCGGCTTCCTGGCGCCGCCGAAAGACTCGGACGCGTTAGCCGCCGCCCTGACGGAGTTGGCCGGCAATGCCGAGCTGCGCCGCCGAATGGGGTCGGAGGGGCGTCGCCGCTTCGCCGATATCTTTCGCCACCAGCGCATGACGGCCGCCATCCGACGACTCTACGCCAAGCTGCTCGAAACCCCGCTGGCAGGTCGATAACTTACCACTTCTTTCGCCCCCACTTGCGTCCGGCAGAAGGGTGCGGTAGCCTGGGGCTTTTCCGTGGTCTCTCCGCGCTGGGTCCATTATGGCCCCGACAACAACGGTGGGTCGCGGGGTCGGAGCTTACGACCCTAATGGAAGGAGATTGACAGCAAATGCCGATGGAATTAGATGAGGTTTTCCCGAACTACTTCCCGGAGAACTGCCCACCGGACGATGCCAAACCGGCTGGCGGGACGTTCTTTAGGCTTGTGCGATCCGACCATCCGGGAGAAGATGAGTTCAGGACCCACCACGAACTCGGGTGGAGAGGGGGCGCAGAGCCATGCCAGAGGTGTGGCCTTAGCGTCCATGCCGAGCAGAAGGACGCGGTGGCGTTGTTTCGGTTCTTCGCCCAAAAACATGGTAGACACGGTACCAGGATGGGGAACCTCGTTGCTAGATTGAAACTCGAACCTTCCCACGGAAAAGTGAAGCCGACGCCGCGTCCGTCGCGACCGGATAGTCATCACACGTGGTGGCCGTTCCGCGACACCAATCGAGCTTCCAGCTTCGTAGATATTGTTGAGGATGCAAGTGATGGACTGGACTCCTGACGGCAAACAACTGCCTCATGGCTTCCTGGGAGATCTCCAACCGGAAGACGTTCTGGTTGATTATGAAGGGCCCAGGTCGTTCACGGCGCGCGATCGCCAGGGCGAATTGCTGTTCGCCCACCAATGCGGCGAATCAGAGGAAGTCTGGCGCTACGCGGTGGTTCCGTTCACAGAAACGCTCCTGGAGGAACTGACGCACGGCCGTCTCGATCTTTGGTCGGCGTTGTCGCAGACGAGACTCTGGGTGGTCGATATTCGCCAGGATGGCACCGTGGCTGCTTGCGTGTCTTCTTCCTTGCGGCAAGTGCCCGAGACGTGCCGCCCGCAGCCTGGAGTGATGATCTATCGGGAGCATGAGCCGGTTCTTTCGCTTCGAGCCCTTGGGACACACGTGGAATTGGGTCGCGCCAACCTCGGACTCCTGCGGGAGCAACTCGATAGTGTGCGCAACGGTCTTCGACACTTGGCAGAAGGTGCGCTTGGCGTTTTTCAAACAAAGGGCCCTCCCTCGAAACAGACTCGAGGTTATTACGATCTCCCTGCCCTCATGCTTGCAGGCAGCGTTCAAGTTAGCGTCTATCGGCCTGCCGATCCGCAGGGAAAGCTCTTCGAGACGGACGGCACGTGGGAAAGGATGGCCGATTTGCTTCAATGGGGATTCCGCCAGATTGCCGAAGGCGATCAGGGCGGAGAACCGTCTTTTGGCAACCTGCAGACACAAGAGGCCGCCATCAAAGCGGTCTACGCTCTCGCTCCACCCGCGAGAGGTAATGTGAGTGAGACCGAAATTTCTGGGCAAATCGTCCGTACGCCGAGCCTTTGCCGTCGCCTCAATCGCAATGCTCGAGTCAAATTGAACCATCGCCTCCGGCAGGTCCACGAAGTGCCGGCAGAACTGGAAGTTGCCGAGAACGAAGGTTATGTCACGGAGTTGGATCTCGAAGAAGGTACGTGCCTCTTGCGCGATGCGGAGGGCAACACCATCCAGAGGCTGCAGTTTGCTCATGAAGTGACCATCACTGAAGAGTCGCTTTTTGAGGATGTGAGAGAAGCATTCGACACTGGCAGTCGCGTTGTCATTAGGGGAATTCGGTTTGCGCCGGGTGGGGACGTCGCTTTGGTCTCGGTGAACGTCGTGTCAGAGGAGCAGCCGACAACTGAGGACGCACCAACCGAACCATGGCCCACGTAGATCTTTCGGAGCTTTACCCACCCATCGTGCGCGTGCGTCGCCGGCTGCAGGGACCCTCGGGATGGAAGTGATGGCCACCAACTCCGCCATTGAATGGACACAATCCACCTGGAACCCGGTCACCGGCTGCACCAAGGTGAGCCCGGGGTGCAGGCACTGCTATGCGGAACGGATGGCGAAGCGGCTCCACGCCATGGGGCAGCCGAATTACGCGCGCGGGTTCCGGGTAACGGCCCACGCGCATACGCTGGAACTGCCGCTTCGATGGAAGAAACCGCGCACGATCTTCGTCAACTCGATCAGCGGCCTATTCCACGAGGCGCTGCCCGAGGGCTTCATTCTGCGGGTGTTTGACGTGATGCGGCGGGCGCACTGGCACCGGTTTCGGGTGCTGACCAAGCGTTCCGACCAGTTAGTCGAACTCAGCGAGAGGCTTCCGTCGCTGCCGCATATTTGGATGGGCGTGAGCGTGGAAACGGACGAGTACACGTTCCGCATCGACCACCTGCGCGAGACGGGGGCCTGCACCAGGTTCCTGTCGCTGGAGCCGCTGCTCGGCCCGCTTCCGGCGCTCGACCTGACGGGCATCGACTGGGTCATCGTCGGCGGCGAGTCCGGCCCCGGTGCCCGCCCAATGAACGGCTCGTGGGTCCTGAGGATCCGTGAACAGTGCCGTAACGCGCTCGTCCCGTTCTTCTTGAAGCAATGGGGCGGTACCGTAAGAAGCCGGGCTGGGCGCGACCTGGATGGGGGGACGTGGGACAAAC
>CAYPWB010000127.1:0-14574 GCA_964414315.1 uncultured Planctomycetaceae bacterium
AGGCGCGTCGACGTGGGCGAGCTGGCTGAGGCCGATTACCTGCCGGGCCGACGCCTCTTGGGAGCGTTCGCCTTCGTGGGCGAGCCGCTCGAGGTGACGGTCGACGCCGTGCGGCCGCCCGGTTACCGGCTGCCCGCCAGTCTCGTGGAGCTTGCCGAACTGAACACCCGGCTCGGTGCCGACGGCATGAGCCAAACACTGGCCCGGTTTTCGCTCCGCACGAAGGCCCAGGTGCTGGAAGTGCAGTTGCCGGCCGGCTCGGAACTTTGGGCCGCCAAGCTGGACGATACGCCCCTGCGCCCGCAACGGGCGGGCGACCGGCTGCTGCTGAACCTGCCCGGGACCGGCGGCTCGGTCCACGATTTGGAGATCATGTACGCCAGCCCGGTAGCGACCGTTGCCCTGTTGGGCGACGTGCGGCTGCCGGCCCCGTCGCTCCGATTGCGGGCCGACGAGGATGCTACGCCGGAGGAGGTACCGCTGGCGGACCTGACATGGAACGTGTACCCGCCCTCGGGCTACCGCGTGGTGCGCAGCCGCGGGTCGGTGCATACCGACCAGATCGAGCGGCCCCTGCCCGCCGCCGCGTACGTGGCCGGCGTGCTGTACTGGCTGGGCGGCGGCATCCAGCCGTTTTGCGGAGGGTGCGCGAGTGCGGCAAGGGAGGCAGCGAAGCCGTCGGCGTACTACCTGAGCGATAACTCCGCTTCGATGTCTCCAGAAGACCCGACAGGCGGGGAGCGCATGCCCGGCATGATGGAGATGGAAGACGCGTATGAGGGAGAGGCCGGCATGGAGATGGATCTCGAGATGCCCGCGGAAGAACTGGACGAGTTTGCCGAGCCGGCGGAGCCGATGCCCATGGAACCCGGTGAGCAGCCGCCCCAGCCGACGCCGGAGCCGACCGACACACCTGCGCCGCCTGCCGCGCAACCGCTGCCCGGACAGGATCCTGCGGAATTCCCAGACGATGCGCCGTTGGTGTATCCCGACCGCCAGGTTTGGAAGGAAGCGAAGGCCCGGGCCGACGAATTGCTTGGTGTGCGGAGCTTGCGGATCGACTTCCAGCGGACGACGGCCGAGGAAAGCATATCGTTCCGCAGCCTGGGCGTCGAGCCCGTGCTGGCCGTCACGCTGTCGAACGGGTCGAGGTTCGGCGCCTTGGCGTGGGCCGTGGGTATCCTCACTGCCGTGGTGGGCCTGTTGCTCACGCGCCGCACGGTGCGGTGCCGCGCGGCGTACGTGGTGGGTGTGTTGGTGGTGGCATCCGTACTGCCGGCGTTTTACGATGGCGTCGAACTCGCCTATCTTTGCAACGCGGCGTTCTTTGCAGCCAGTGCCCTGGTGCCCTATTACCTGCTGGCCGCCCTGTGCCCCCGAACGGCCGCCGCGGCGCGTAGCTGCTGGCGGAAGGTCGCGCCCGCCCCGGCTGCGCCCGTCATCGTACCGGTCCTGCTCGCGGCACTGGCCGCAGCCGCGCCGGTTCAGGCCCAACCGGGCGACGGCGCGCCGGGGGCCGACCGATACATCGTGCAGATTGTCGAGCCCGATGGGCCTGTGGCCATTCCCGACGACGCGCTGGTGGTGCCCTACGACACCGACTCGGCCACGGGCATTCGCGATGCGAACAAGTTGCTGGTGCCGTACGATCGCTACGTCGAGTTGTGGAACCGCGCGTATCCCGATGAGCAACTGGAGCCGCCCAAGCCGCCGGCCGACTACGCCTTGGCCGGCGCCGCGTACCGGGCGGTACTCACCGGCGACGATTTCCTGCTGGTTGAAGGCGAGTTGACCCTCGACCTGTTCACCGACGCCCACGTTGAGGTGCCGCTGGCCCTGCGCGGCGGTGTGCTGGCCCGGGCCGTGCTCGACGGCAAGCCGGCGCGGCTTTCCGTGCCGCAGCCCGCGCCCCAGCCCGCGCCCCAGCCCGAGGCGCAGCAGGCGGTGCAACAGGCGGTGCAACAGCAAGCGGCCGGGGTCGAGCCGGCCGACGGAGGCCTTTTAGTGCTGCACGTTTCAGGCAAGGGCCGGCACACGCTCGAGGTGAGTGTGAGGCTGCGGCTGCGCCGCGAAGGGGGCTGGCGCGTGGCCGACGGCGCCCTGCCCGACGCGGCCGCCGCCCGAGTCGAACTGACCGTGCCGGACGCCGAAACGCAACTCCGCTGGCTCCATGCGGCCGATCAGGCCGAACGCGAAACCGAGGCCGACAATGCGGTCGTATCGACCGTGCTCGGACCGGGCGGCTCGCTGAGCCTCCGCTGGCGGCCGAAGGTGGCCGAGGCCGAAGTGGATCGCAGCCTCACCGCCCACAGCACGGCCGTAATGGACGTGCAGGAAGACGGCCTGCGCGTGGTGTGGCGCGTGCGGCTCGATTTCCCCCGAGCCCAGCGCGAGCAGTTCACCATCGACGTGCCGGCCGAGTACCTCGTCAAGCGGGTTACCGGCCAGAATGTGCGAGGATGGGAACGGTCGGAAGCCGACGGGCGGCAGTCGCTCGACATCGGCCTGCTCCATCCCGCCCGCGATAACGAGGAGATCGTGCTCGACCTCTGGCGGGCGGGGCCGGTGGGCGAAGGCGGCGTTGAGGAGTTCGCGTTCCCGGTGGTCCGCGTGACCGGGGCCGTGCTGGAAGACGGGCAGTTGACCGTTCGCCGCAGCCCGCTGTTGGAGCTGCGCACCGCGGAGCGCGAGGGCGTGGGCCGCACCGACCTGGGAGCCGAGGCCGAACAACTTGCCGGCGGGTCCGACGCGGCCGAAAGCCCGCTGGGCATTCGGCCCTACCAGGCGTATCGCTTCACGACGGTGCCGTTCGAACTGAGCTTTGCCGCGTCTATCATCCGGCCCGATGTGACCACCCGACTCCAAACCGTGCTGCGCATTGCCGAACTGGAGCGGATGCTCGAAACCCGCGCCGTGCTTACCGTCCGGGATCGGCCGCTATTCCAAGTCGATATGGTGCTGCCCGACGATTTGCGCATCGACCAGGTGGCGGCCCCGGGCGAGTTCCATTGGTCGGAAACGGTCGAAGAAGGCGAGCGCGTGCTGAGCGTGTATCTGGCCTCGGGCCGAATGGGCGACGTGTCGATCCTGGTGGCGGGCAAGCTGGGCGAAACCGGCACGCTGGAAACCCTGCCGCTGCCCACGGTCGCGCTGCGGGGCATCGAGCGGCAGACGGGCGAAATCGCCGTGCAAACCGACCCCGGCTTGCGCCTCGACGTCCGGGATATGGCCGGTTGCGAACGCATCCTGCCGAAACAGCTTTACGGCTGGCTCAACCCGCAGCATCGGGCCGTCACGCAGCTTGCACTCGGTTCCCGCGGGCCCGACTACTCGGCCACGCTGGTCCTCGAGCGGCGCAAGCCCGTCGTCGCGTGCCGCACCATCAGCAATGCGAAGGTGACCACGCGGTCCATCGAGGAAACAATCCTCGTCGAGTTCGACATCCGGGAGGCCGGCATCCGGCAGGTGGCGATGACCCTTCCGCACTGGATGGCCGACTGCCGGGTGCGCGTGCCGCTGCTGCGCCAGAAGACCATCGCGCCGGTGGGCGACGGTCCCGACGCGCCGGTGCGGCTGCTCCTGGAGTTCCAGGATGAAATGATGGGCGAGCTGCGCGTGCTGATCGAGAACGATCGGTTGCTGACGGCCGATGTGCACGAGATCGCCATTCCTCGCGTGGAAACCGGCCGGACCGAGCGGCAGTTCGTCGCCCTGGAAAGCGCCGGGCGCGACGAGGTGGTGGTCGAACAGGCCGAGGGGCTCGAACCGCTCGGGCGCCAGCAGCGCGACTGGGAAACGCTCCGCAGCCGGCTGGGCGACGGCATTACCCAGGCGTGGACCGTTGCCCCCGGGGCTGCGGGGCCCCGCTTGGCCTTCCAAACCCGCGAGCGGAAGACCGTGGTCACCGCCGGCGCCCAGGTGCGTCTGGCCGAAACGACGCTCGTGGTCGACCTGCACGGCGCGTACCGCGCGCAGGTCACCATGAAGGTCGACAACAGCACGGAGCAATTCCTGGAAGTGCAGCTTCCTCCCGGTGCAACCCTGTGGACCGCGCGCGTCGCCGGCGAGGCCGTGAAGCCCCACCGTGGACTGTCCCAGTTTTCGCAGCCCGGCGGGGAAAAGACTCCATCGCCCGATGCCTCGGACGCCTCCGACGCCCTGGTCCGCATCCCGCTGGTCAAGACGGCCGCCGGCGATGTGGCCTACGACGTCGTGCTCGGCTATGGCGGCAATATGCCGCCGCTGGGCGTGCTGGGCCGCGTCGAGTTTCCACTGGTGGAGGTTCGCAATTTGGCCGTCGACCGCAGCCAGGTGCGCCTCCTGCTACCCGAGGGAAAAGACTGGTTCGACTTCGAGGGCACGCTGGGCCAGCCGGCCGACCGGCAGGCGCTTTCCGCCGGTTGGGCCGAGTTCCAGCGAGAACAGGTCGAAGAACTCCTCGGCACGCTCCGGCACGGCAGCACGTTCGAGAAGGTCCGATCGGCCCAGAACCTCAAGCAATTGGGCATGGCGATGGAGAGCTATGCTCCGCAGTCGTATCGTTCGAGGGGCCGGTACGATTCGGACGGCGAATTGGAAGCCAGCCGGCGCCTTCTGCAGGAGGCGCAAAAGGAGGTTGAACAGTTCGACCAGGGCGTGCAGGAAACCGTCGAATACGACAACCGCTACCGCATGAACGAACTCGTTGAGGGGCAGCGCCTCAGCCGGTCCAGAAACGTGGTTCAAAACTACGGCTACAACTTCGATGCCGAAATTGCCACACAGGACCGTCCCGGCGGCGACGCCTCGGGCAAGGGCACGGAACTCAGCACCGAGTGGCTGAATAAGAGCCAGTT
The DNA here is from genome assembly GCA_964414315.1 of uncultured Planctomycetaceae bacterium. Taxonomy (GTDB): domain Bacteria; phylum Planctomycetota; class Planctomycetia; order Pirellulales; family Thermoguttaceae; genus PWXP01. Next base: position 4,836 of record CAYPWB010000127.1, read on the forward strand.
GAACAATGCCCCGGCAGATAGCCTCCGTGAGAGCGGGTTGACCGACGAGGAAGACCGACGCGCCGGTCAATCGCAGCATGACGGTCGCGACGAGTTGTTCCGCGGCAAGAAAGCCCTGCCGCCGCAAAGGCAGCAGCCCGCGGCGCCGCAGCTCAAGAGCGATGGAGACAAAGACTTCAACTACGAAGGACGGGAACGTGAAGAGAGCCAAATGCAGCAGAAGGCGCCGCAGTCGTCGCTGCAACGCTATCAGCAGCGGCTCGAAGCGCAAACGCAGCCAAGCCAAAAGCCGCAGGCAGACTTCGGCGACGTGCAGAACGAGGAAGGCGGACGTCGCAACACCCGGCAAGGAGACGAAGGCGGCGCCGACGGCCCCTCCCAGCAGGAAGCATTCGGGTTGGCAGTACCCCAGTTCGGCGGGCAGGGCCCGATGAGCGGCCCGGGCAGCGCGGCTGGGCAGGCCGGCGGCCAAGGCCCGGATGGCGTCGTTTACCCTGTGGCCGACCTTGTCCTTCCGATCAGCCCTGCTACCGGGCTGGCCAGCCTCGACTTCACCTTGCCCGAACGCGGCCGGCAGTACGTATTCACCACCACCGGCGGGCAACTGGAGTTGCGCGGGCGGCATGTTTCGCGGCGGTTGCTTTGGGGCCTGGGCCGTATTGCCGCGGTATTGGCCGCGCTGGGGTTCGGCTGGCTGCTGTTGCGCGCCGTCGGCCGCGGCTGCTGCCGCTGGCTCGTGCACCCGATCACCCTGGCGATCGTCGGCCTGCTCGCGCTGTTTGCCGGCATATTCCCCGTGTTCGCTTTCCTCGCCCTGCTGGCGGCCATCGTCCTGGCCGTCCGCCGCCTCGCCTGCCGGAGGAGCGTTGCCACGGCGGCGGTGTAGGTCGCACTATTCGCCACGGCCTCATCGGCAGGAGGTCGAAAGTCCGGCGGGGGGGTGGTCCGAGCGGCCCCCCCGCAATGCCTTCACGCCCCCTTCTTGGTCATGGGAAGGCCCTTTCACTTCCCGCGCGCCATTGCTTTGTTGCGCCGTTATGCCAAAAGCGCACCTCGGACGACGGCTACGGCGTCCTGTCTCCAATGCTCGCCTCCGGAAGCCGCGACTTGACTGCCGATTGCTTTTTCCCTATCCTACTGGGCTGTCCGGTGTCCAAGGTACTTGAACACGCCGCCAATCAGTTCAATAGGGATTATTGACCATGTCGAGCACGACTGCCGAACGTAGGGATTTTGCCGCCAGTAAGAAGCTTCGCGACGTGATGGGGCAATACTTCGTCGACCTGGACCGCGGCCCGGCGGAGGGCAAGAAGACGGCGTGGTGTACCAGCGTCGGTCCGGCCGAGCTGCTCTGGGCAATGGGGTTCAACGTCTACTTTCCCGAAAATCACGGTGCGATGCTCGGCGCCTCGCGCATGGCTACCGACCTGATCCCGTTGGCCAATGCCCGCGGGTATTCGCCCGACATCTGCTCCTATCTGACCAGCGACGTCGGCTCGTACCTGAAGGGCGAAAGCCCAATGCAGAAGATGAAGCTTTCCGGTCCGCCAAAGGCCGACGTGTTGGTGTTCAACACCAACCAGTGCCGCGACGTGAAGGACTGGTTCCAATTCTACGGCCGGGAGTGGAACGTGCCCTGCGTGGGGGTCCATACGCCTCGGGCCATCGGCGACCTCGACGGGACAATGACCGGCCAAATCGCCGATCAGATCGAGGCCCTCGTCGAGCCGCTCGAACAAGTGGCCGGTCGGAAGTTCGACATCGACCGGCTCCGCGAGATCGTTGCGATTTCGCGGCAAACCACGATGCTCTGGAAGAGCGTCTTGGAGACGGCTGCCAACGTGCCCTCGCCGATCACGTTCTTTGACGACACGATCCAAATGGGTCCCGCCGTCGTGATGCGCGGTCTGAAGGAGGCCGGCGAGTACTACAAACTGCTCTTGGCCGAACTGCAACAGCGCGTGGCGGAAGGCGTGGCCGCCGTGAACGGCGAGCGGCTCCGCGTTTACTGGGAGGGCATGCCCATTTGGGGAAAACTGAGCGCCCTGAGCAGCCAGTTCCTCGAACTGCAGACATGCGTGGCCGCCTCAACCTACTGCAACAGTTGGGTGTTCGAGGCTCTCGATCCGGCCGACCCCTTCCGCAGCATGGCCCGGGCCTACAGCAGCATCTTCATCTGCCGTTCCGACGACCAGAAGGAAGCCTACATGGATCGCATGCTGCGGGAGTTCAAGATCGACGGCGTCCTGTATCACGACGCCAAGACTTGTCCCAACAATTCGAATTGCCGCTACGGGCTGCCGCAGCGTATCCAGAAGAAGTCGGGCTGCCCGTATCTTATCATCAACGGCGACTTGAACGACCTGCGAATGTACTCCGAGGAGCAAACACGGACGAACATCGAGGCCTTCGCCGAGCAATTGCTGCAAGAGAAATGACCGCAGACTACTACGGTGGCATCGATATCGGCGCTTCGTCGGCCAAGCTGGTGATTGTCGACGGCGATCGGCAGGTTTTGGCTCGGACGTTGCGGCGTTCGGGCGTCGACTACGCGCAAACCGCCCGGCGCTGCCTGGAGGAAGCCCTGGAGCTTTCGGGGCTTGCGAAGTCGCAACTCGCCGGAGTATTCTCGACCGGCTACGGACGCGACAATGTGCCGTTCGCCGGCGGGAAGATGACCGAGATCGCCTGCCACGGCAAGGGGGCGTTCCATGCCTTCCGCCGCGCGATGACCGTGATCGACATCGGCGCCCAGGACTGCAAGGTGATCCACCTCGATGAGCAGGGCCACCGCACCAGCTTCAAGATGAACCGAAAGTGCGCGGCCGGTACCGGCGCCTTTCTGGAAGAAATCGCTCTGCGGCTCGATGTGGCGCCGGAGCAATTGAACGGCCTGGCCGAGCGATCGACCAGCGAGGTTTCGCTCGGGAGCTTCTGTACGGTCTTTGCCGCGACGGAAATCCTCGAGCGGATCCGAGCCGGGGTGAAGGTCGAAGACATTGTCAAGGGCGCGTTCCGCTCGGTCGTGAAACGCCTGCTGGAGATGGATACGGTCGACGGCGCTCTGGTGCTGACCGGGGGAGTGGCGGCCCACAATCCTGTCTTGGTAACGCTGGTCGAAGAGTTGTTCGGCCGGCCGGTCCTCGTGCCGCCCGAAGCGCAGTTTGTCGGCGCTCTTGGGGCGGCACTATTTGCGGCAGAGGCCGCGGAGAAAACTTCATGTTGATCGATAATCCTCCAGTGGAAGTCGCCGATGGTGTGTGGATGCTTGGAACGGCCGCCTATCCCATGTACCTGGTGAGAGGCCGGAACGAAGGAATGATTATCGAGGGCGGCATCGGCGCGCTCGAACCGCTGCTGCGGCGCCAGTTGGACGAACTGGGCATCGGCTCGCAGTACGTCCGCCAAGTCGTGGTCATGCACGCCCATCCCGACCATGTGATGGCCGTTCCGATGCTTCGAGAGCTGTTTCCGGGCGTCGTCGTGACGGCCTCCGAGCCGGCGGCCGCCACGTTGTCCCTCGAAAAAGCCGTCGGCTACTTCGCCCGCCTCGACGCCGATCTGACCGCGGGGTTGAACCGCGAAGGCAAGATCGCCGATAGTCCGCCGCCGGTGGTCGTGCCGGAAAACCGCATCGCGATCGACCGCACGGTTCGCGAGGGCGACGTCATCGCCGTCGAAGACTTCGCATTTACCGTCCTGGAAACGCCCGGCCACAGCGATTGCAGCATCAGCTTGCACGAGGCAGGCCGGCGGGTGCTGGTGATCTCGGATGCCAGCGGGTTCTACATGCCGGCCCAAGGAACCTGGTGGCCGGGCTATTTCACCAGCTACCCGCAGTACCTCAACTCGATGGAACGGTTGGCCTCGCTGGAGGCCGAAACGCTTTGCCTGAGTCATTACGGGGCCATCCGCGGGCAGGATGAGGTTCGCGACTACCTGACCGGCGCGATCGCCGCCACCCGGCAGTATCATGAGCGAATCGTCGCCGAAACGAAGGCTGGCCGATCGGTCCGTGAAATCGCCGAAGACCTCGGCGCTGAAATCCACCGCCTCACCCCGATCCTGCCGTTGGATTTCTTCCAGAAGAACTGCGCCGTCATGGTGAAGCAGTCGCTGAAGGCGGACGAAAAAAGGGGTCAGGAGCCTTAAAAAGAGCTTAGGACGGCTGCGGGCTTTAGGTTGATGCGAGTAGTCATGCTGGGTACGATGCATTTTCGGGGGAGAAGTCCTTTCGTGCCGAGGAGTGCACCATGCCTCGACCACCACGGGCCGACGAAGCGGGCGCGATCTATCACGCGTTGAATCGGGGGAATGCACGCGAAACCATCTTCCACAAGGCATACGACTACGAAGCGTTCGAGAAGGTGCTGGTCCAGGGGCTCGAGCGGTATCCGGTCGACTTGTTCGCCTACCAGTGGATGCCCAATCATTGGCACATGGTTCTCCGGCCGCGGGAAGACGGGGCGATGGCCCGGCTGCTACACTGGGTCACCATGACGCACACCGCGCGCTATCATGCCCACTACCACACAACCGGCGCAGGGCACCTCTACCAAGGTCGCTACAAGAGCTTCCCCGTTCAAGATGATGAGCACTTCCACGTGGTGTGCCGTTACGTCGAACGAAATGCGCTGGTCGCCGGCTTGGTCGCAAAGGCTGAAGACTGGCCGTGGGGAAGTCTGTGGAATTGGTGTGGCGGCGAGTCCGCCGTCAAACTGTCGGCGTGGCCCACCGCGCGGGCCACAGGTTGGGTGGATCGCGTGAATGCCGTTCTCAGCGAAGCCGACAAGAGAAAGGTCCGGCACAGCATCGAACGTAGCCGCCCTTTGGGAACGGACGAGTGGCTCGAGTCGATTGCCCGCCGCCTGCATCTCGATTCAACCCTTCGCCCTCGGGGTCGCCCCAAGAAGTTTTCCTAGACGCCCAAAGCTACCCAGGCTGCGAAAAAGGCTCCTGACCCCTTTTTCGCAGCAGGCCGTCGACGGCGGCGCGGTGCCGTAGCTCGAACCGCTTGATCTTGCCGGTGGCCGTTTTCGGCAACGTGTCCACAAAGACGACCGCGCGGGGATACTTGTGCGGAAGGGCGTTCTTCTTGACGAAATCCTGGAGTTCGCGAGCCAGTTCCGGCGAGGCGGCGTTCGCATCCTTGAGCACGACGAAGGCCACGGGCTTTAGCAGTCCCTCGTCGTCGGCAGCGCCGGTAACGCCGCTTTCCAGCACCGCCGGGTGCTCGTGGAGCACCCCCTCGACCTCCGTGGGCCAGACCGACTGGCCGCTCACCTTGAGCATGTCGTCGCTGCGGCCGGAGTACCAGAAATAGCCGTCCTGATCGACCATGAACTTGTCGTGCGTATTGATCCACTCGCCGCAGAAAGTGCGTTTCGTGGCTTCGTGCTGGTTCCAGTAGCCCTGGGCAATGCTGTCGCCTTTCATCAGCAGCGTGCCCACCTGCCCCGGGGGCAATGCCGCCCCGGCATCATCGACGATTTTCGCCTCGAACCCGGGAACGACCTGCCCGGTGCTGCCGGCCTTCGCCTTGCCGGGCCGGTTGGAAATAAAGATGTGCAGAATTTCGGTCGAGCCGATGCCATCGAGGATTTCCACGCCGAAGCGATCGCGCCATCGCTCGAAGAGGTATCGCGGCAGGGTCTCGCCCGCCGAAACGCACATCCGCACCCGGCCCAGGTCGGTTCGTCCCGCCTTCTCCGCCGTGTGCAGCAATGCCGCGTAACTGGTGGGCACTCCGTAGAAGACCGTGGGCTGGTACCGGTCGATGGTCGCGAAAACCGTGTCGGGCACGGGGCGATCGGGCAGAAGGACCGTCGTACCGCCGGTTCGCAACGGGAAATACAGCCCGTTGCCCAATCCGTACGCGAAGAACAGCTTCGCCACCGAGAACGACACGTCCGACTCCTGCAGGCCGATCGTTTCCTTTGCATACGCATCGGCGGCCACGAGCATGTCGTGCTGCAGATGGATCGCGCCCTTCGGCCGGCCGGTCGTCCCCGAGCTGTAAAGCCAAAAGGCGGTGTCGTCCTTGACCGTGTCGGCCGGATCCATTCTGGGCACAGCGTGTTCCAACAGTGCGTCGAAGCCGAGTTCGCGGCCCGGTTCGCCGCCAACCGTGACGACGTGCTCCAGGTAGCGCAGCCGGTCGCGAATGGGGCCGATCCGATCCAGGAAATCTGCGTGCAGAACCAGCGCGCGGGCGCGACTGTCGTTGAGCAGGTACTCGTACTCGTTGGCGGTCAGCAGGGTATTCATGGGAATGGCCACGGCCCCCATCTTGATCGCGCCGAAGAACGCGTAAACCCATTCGGGGCTGTCGGGCAGCAGAATGGCCACCCGCTCTTCCCGCCGCACTCCCAACTCGAGCATCGCATTGCCGAAGCAGTTGATCGAATCGTGCAACTGTCGGTAACTGATCGCGCGGTCGCCGCTGAGGATGGCCGTTTTTTCCGACCGGCCGTCGGCAAGGTGGGAATCGATGAGCGCCTCGGCCGCGTTGAGCCGTTCCGGAAGCTGCATGATCGGCATCAAAAACTCCTCCTACGCCTCTTCGAGATGGTCATAGAGGGTGACAGGGCTAACCGGGTTGATTCCGGCACGCGCCAGAGCGAGAACGGCGGCGTCCAAATCGTCGAAACTGAACACCATGACGGCACTGTCGCCAAGCCGGGCCGTAAAGGCGTACATGTGCGCCACGCTGATTCCCGCGTTCGTGAAGATTTCCAGCAATTCAACCAGCCCCCCGGGCCGGTCGCGGACCTCAATCGCCAGCACGTCGGTGACCGCGACCTCAACTCCGGCTGCTTCGAGCACTTCGCGAGCGCGCTGCCACTCGCGGACGATCAGTCGCAAAGTGCCGAACTCCGGGAAATCCGCCAGAGACAGAGTCACAATGTTGATCCCGGCGTCGGCCAGCAATTTGCAGGGTGAAATCAACTGGCCGACCTTGTTTTCGATACGGACGGAAAGCTGCGGGATTCTCATGGGAATGCTCCTAAGCGGCCTTGTATCTCACTAGAAACGGAAAAGCCCCATTGTTTCATCGTTTTCACCATCGACGCTCGAGCCATTTTCTAGCCAGAAAGACGCGTCCAGTCAACAGGGCGATAAGGTGTGTCCCATCACATCGACTCCGGCACTGAGGAGAATCCACCCGAATTGCCGTGCTCGTTTACTAAGAAGGGTGGCTATCTTGCCGGGTCCATAGCCGATCCGCTACACTTTGCACTTCCACTTTCGTGCGATCGATGCCTGGCAACCGCTCATGCCGAGGCATCCCTATCGTTGAGACTCACAGGGAAACGGGCCACGGTGGTCAACCGCGCCAGCCGCAAGAATGCAGCCGGCCCTATCGCACACGTCAATTTTTTGCGGAGGAGGAGCTGATGGCACAGCATGTCGAGCTGTTCCCCAGGGCCCGCGTGCCGTACGGGACCTGGGGGAGCAGCTACTTCCCGGCGTGGCAAACGTCGGCATTGGCCGAGGTGAACATCGGCCAATTCGCCGGCGAGGCGATGAACCGGATTCTCGGCCTTCGAAGGGTTCCCGCCGGCGAGTTGCAGTATCTGGTCATCGGCTCGACCGTGCCGTGGCACTGGAAGTTCTGGAACGCACCGCTGGTGGCAAGCTGCCTGGGGCGCCGCATACCGGGCTTCCACGTGGAAGAGGCCTGTGCCACCGGGCTGCAGGCCGTCTTGCTCGCCGCCGCGGAAGTCGAGAGCGGCGCGAACGACGTCGTGGGCGTCTTGACCTTCGATCGGACCAGCGATTCGCCTGTGGGTGTCTTTCCGGAACGCAGGGCCTACCAGAGGACGATGGCGATCAGCGACGTGTGGGACAATTTCGGATTCGACCCGGCCACCAGCCAGGCCATGATTATCACGGCCGGCAACGCCGCTCGGAAGCACGGCCTGGACCGACGCGAGGTGGAGGACCTCACCCTCTGCCGATATCAGCAGTACTTCGACGCCAAGGCCTCCGGCTTTCTCGACCGAATCCTTGTGCCGCTGGAAGTATTGAGTGTTCAAGGCCGTCCACTCGGCAGGATCGACGATGACCTTGGAGTTCGAAAGCTCACGTTGGACGGGCTGCGCCGGATGCGCGAATTGGACGCCTGCGTGACGACGGGAACCCAGACGCACGCGTCGGACGGCATGGCCACGCTGCTGGTGACGACCCCGGAGAAGGCCAGGGAACTCAGCCCCCGGCCGGAAATTGTCATCCAGTTCGTCGCCAAGGCCGAGGTGAGAACGCACCCGACGCTGATGCCGGAGGCTCCCACGCTTGCCGTCGAAAAACTGCTGGCGCGGACCGGCTTCACCATGGCCGACATGGCCGTGGTCAAGAACCACAACCCGTTTGCCGTCAACGACGCCATCTTCTCCAAGGTAATGGGGTACGACTGGCAAAAGGTGAACAAGACGGGCTGCTCATTGGTATGGGGGCATCCGCAGGGGCCGACGCTTACCCGCATGCTGATCGAAGGGCTTGAAGAAGCCGTGGATCTCGGAGGCGGGCTGGTGCTGCTGTTCGGCTGCGCCGCGGGCGACGTGGGTATTGCCGCCCTGCTGAGGGTGACGGAAGGAGGTGCCTCGCAATGACGAAATCCATCAGACAATCCACGCTTCAGACGCTCGGACTCGGTTCAGTTATCGATATCTTTCGCGGCGGCAGGCTGCCCGCTGAGGCCGGCGAGTTGGTCGGCCTGGTATTCGGCGGCCCCGACGAGCGCGGCTCCCTGGTGATTTCCGGCGCCAACGGCATCGTGGGTGCCGGGAAGATGATGCAGCTTACTTCGCGGCTGGAGCCTTTCGGCGTCCGGTCGATTGGCCTCAGTCGTCCCAGGACGGCCGACGGGATCGGCCCGCAGTATCCCGGGCTGGTGGCGGCGGTCGGCCGGGAGCGTGCCGACCGAATCATGGCGAACATTGTCAGGATGACCTACGACGGTGCCAGTCTGCCGGCCGATCTTGGCAAGTATCGCCCCCGTCTGCTTCTGGAGGCGATTCCGGAAATCCTGGATGTCAAGAAAGCCCACTACCGGCTTTTCCGGGAGGCGTTTCCGGGGATCGAAATCCGATCAGTCACCTCCGGCTTCCCGAGTTCGGAACTTGGGGTGGGTGTGACGCATCCGGCCTTTCCGCATGAGACCAACAAGGTCTGGGAGGTGGTCGACGAAGAGAGTTCCCCCATGACTCAACTCCTTTGGGCATTGGGGCTGATCCCGGTTCCGGTCAGCGACCACTGGTCCTTCGTACTGGACGTACTATTTTGCGGCACGACGCTGGCGGGCTTGCGGTATCAGCGGGCGACCAACATGCCTTTCTGGAAGATCGACAAGTACGTCAGGAAGCTTGCGGGCCCGAATCCGTTCAGGGCGCTCGACGTCATCGGCGCCAAGGGAGCCGATTTCCTCACGTGGTCCTGCCTGCATCATCTCGCCGAGAAGTACGGAGCGTTGTTCACGCCGACGCCGGAACTTTGCGAGCGGAAGGAAACCGGCCAGAACTGGTATCCGCCCGACCATTTCCGACCCGTGGTTGACTGGCGGCTGGACCGTGCGGCCGAGGACGAGTTCACGGCCTGGATCCTGGGCGCGCTGATGCAAATGACCAGCCTGCTGCTTCACGAGCAGAGGGCCCACTTGTCGCACATCAACGCGATTGGCGAATTGTGCGCGCAGTTCCGCCGGGGCATGCTCGCCACGATCCGTAGCATCGGCGCCAAG
>CAYPWB010000128.1:0-9208 GCA_964414315.1 uncultured Planctomycetaceae bacterium
TGCGTACGACCCGCTCGGCCGCACGGTTGCCATCGAACAGCACATTGCGGGGCTCGCGCCCGTGGTCGTCTTCGCCAAACAGTACGACGCCGCAGGCCGCCGCACGCAGGTGGCGATGTAACCGTTCCCAGCGCGGCAGGGCCGCCAACCAATGCGAGCTTCCGCTCGAACCCAAGGCCATGACTGTGTGAAAAAGTTCACAATGTTTGCGGTTAGTAGTAAAGGGGAAGAAACAGGGGCCTTACGGCCCCCGTTCGCTTGTCGGTTTGCTACGTTCGGGTGAACTATTCGAATGACCGATCGCCGGCGCGTTCGCCCTCCTCGCGCGGCCGTTCCTCTTCGCGTTCGTCTTCGTCGCGCGGACGGTCACCTTCTCGCTCGCTTTCCCCTTCCCGCAGCCGATCGCCGTCGCGTTCGCCCTCTTCGCGCGGCCGTTCGTCCTCGCGTTCGTCTTCCCGGTCGCCTTCCCGTTCATCTTCCCGTTCGCGTTCCCGATCTCGTTCGCGTTCCCGATCTCGGTCACCTACCCGATCTCGTTCGCCTTCCCGATCTCGTTCGCGTTCCCGATCTCGATCACCTTCCCGGGGCCGATCGCCTTCTGCCCGGCGGTCTCTGGCGGCAACGAACTCTTCAAACGACACGTGGCCGTCTCGGTTGCGGTCGACCTGCTGGAACTGCTGTTCGGCGCGCGCCCGGACCTCCGGGTTGTCCGTGCCTTCGCGCATCGATAGGAACTCGGCCAAACTCACGCGGCCGTTACGGTCTTTGTCGTATGCGTGGTAGATCCTCTCGAGGCCCGCGTGCTCGTGGCGTTGCGTCTGCTCGGGATCGCGCCGCTCCGGGCGGGCGGCTTCTTCGCCCTCGCGGTCGCGTGGAACTTCCCGACGCGGGTCGCGAGACCGCAGTTCGTGCCGCAACTGGGCCACCTCGCGCTGCAATTCAAGGATCATCCGGTAAAGCGCCGCTTCCCGTTCCGTTTGCGGCCGGAAGCCGCGTTCGCGTTCACCGTCTCGGCGGTATTCTCGCTCTTCCGAGTCGCGCCGTTCGAAATCGCGCTCGGGAGATCGGCGGCGCTCGAAGCGGGCCTCGGGCGACTCCCGCCCCTCACGGTCGCCTTCGGCTTCGCGGCGCGGTCCTTCCCGTTCCTCATCGGCCAGGAAGGCCAAGAGGACTTCCGGCGCCGCGGGTGCATCGGAGCCGGTTTCGAGGACCACTCCGCTGCCGCCGGCAACTGCGGGTCCGTGTAAATGGCTGGTGCCCCAGGCAATCAGGCCCAGGACCATGAGCGAACACGCGACGATTTTCGACGTTGTCAATGACATCACAGTAAGACTCCCGTTGGCTAGAGAAAGTGCGTTGTAGGAAACATAGCCGAGCACGCTTTGTCCGGCGGCGTACTGGACGCCCGCCTGGACCGTGGCGGCCACGAGCGAAGGTGCAACCGCTGCTTGAGCCGTGTGGTGGGAGTGAGCAACCGCCGCCAGAACCGCGCCGAGCGCCACGCGCCGCAACATAAGCCGCTGCCGCAACATCCGCCGTCCGCGCTCCAGCAGTCCTTTGAGCGAGCCGGGGGAACACCGCATGCGCTCGGCCGCTTCATCGCGCGACAGCCCTTCGATGCAACACAGAAACAGCGGCAGGCGATACTTGTCGGGCAGCCGGTTCAACTCCTCGTCCAGAACCGATTGCTCATGGTCCGAAGCGATGTGGGATAACGTCTCTGACGCGATCATGGCTTCCGCCTCGAGCGTTCGTTCCCGGCGTCGGGCGTCGGCCGCTCTTGCCCGCAGTGCAATCCGATGGGCCGTCTTGTGCAGCCAGGCGGCCACCGACCCGGCTCGCCGTAAACTGGCCGCCTTGCGGGCGAGCACGAGGAACGTTGCCTGAAACGCATCTTCAGCGTCCTGCTCTCTACCGAGCACCCGACGGCACACGGCCATCACCACCGACCCGTGGCGGAGGACCAACTCCTCAAAAGCCTCGTCGCTGCGGGCGGCCACGAACCGTTCCACCAGTTCCGCGTCGGGAACCGTCAGGCGTCCGCGCTGGCGCTTCGCGGCGGCTTCTCGTTGATCGCACAGTAGTCCACTCACCGGCTGTCACCTTCGTCTCTGTAATAGAAGAGGCGCGGGGCTTTCGAAACGGCACGCACTTTCCGGAATTATTCTGCCAATTTCGAGCCTTACGCGGCATTATACGGCATTGGCTCGCGAATGTATTTGCAGACTATTGCGAATCGACGTGCCGAGGGGCCGAACCCAACCGAACGCTCTCGCCCTACCCGGCAGCTACCACGGGGGACCCCCCCGCGGGGGGGACGTGAAGCTTTTGGGACCGGCCGCCCGCCTTCGCGCGCGGCGACGGTTCGGCTAATCTACTGCTGGACATCCGGATCGTACTTTCGCAACCGGGCCGACCGACGGGGACCGTCCCCTTTTCGCGGCGAACCGGGCGGCATCCGGCAGAAACGCCTTGTTCGCCGCGAAAATCGGGACGGTCCCCCGTGAACGATTACGTACTTTCTCATGGACGCAGGGAGACGCCACCGTGCCCATCTACGAGTTCTACTGTTCCCGCTGCCACATGGTGTTCAATTTCTTCGCACGCCGTCCCGACACGACGAAGCGGCCTGCGTGCCCCAAGTGCCAACGGCCGAAGCTCGACCGGAAGATGTCGCGGTTCGCCATTTCGAAGGGGCGGGCCGAGCCGAGCGAGGGCAACGAGGACCTGCCCCCAGGCTTCGACGAGGCCAAAATGGAAGCCGCCATGGCCGAGTTGGCTCAGGAGGCCGAGGGCATCAACGAGGACGACCCGCGCCAGATGGCCCGCATGATGCGGAAACTGTTCGACTCGACCGGTATGCAGCCGGGCGAAAGCATGGAGGAGGCCATGCGTCGCATGGAGGCCGGCGAGGACCCCGACAAGCTTGAAGAGGAGATGGGCGACCTGTTCGACAGCGACGACATGCCGCTGGGCGACCCCGGCGGCGGCCGGAAGCTTGGCGGCCTGACACGGAAGTTGCGACCTCCCGCCGTCGACGACACGCTGTACGACCTTTAATGGCACTCGCCCAGAGGAAGAGGGGAAGTTAGTGGCCCAGGGCCCTCACCCTGGCCTCCCGTAGAGGGAGCAGGAACGTGGCCCCGAGCCTTTTCGGGCCGACTCTAAAAGTCGCTGTCTTCCGATTCGTCCTCAGGCGGTACGAGGGGCAGGTCGACGGTCACGTGCGTCCCCCGGCCGGGGGCGCTGTCGATCTTCGCCTTGCCGCCGAGCAGTTTCGCTCGCTTCTTGATGCCTCGCAGCCCCATGGCCTTCCCCTTCTTCTGCGCGGGGTCGAAGCCGCCCCCCCAGTCCTGCACTTCGATGTGCACGTGGTCTGGCTCCATCGTCAGGGCCACGCAAACTTTCTCGCTGCCGCTGTGCTGGCGGGCATTGGTCACCGCTTCCTGCACAATGCGGTAGACGGCGTTTTCCAGAACCGGCTCCATCCGCTCGATCCTGGCCGAGTGATGAAACTCGACTTCCGGGCCGCCGTTGCCGTCTTCGGTCAGCAGGTTTTTAATGGCCGCGACCACGCCTTCCTCGTCGAGCAGCGGAGGTCGCACCCCGTTGATCAGACGTCGCGCCTCGGCAATGCATCGCTGGAGCATGCCCATGCCGGCATCGTAGTTCGAAATACCCTGTTCCGGCCCGGCGCCGGCCGCCGGCCGGCCCAGTTGGAAGGCCATGTCGGCGCCCACCAGATGCTGCGCCAGGCCGTCGTGAATTTCGTAGGCAATCACCTGCCGCTCGCGGTCGTGCATGCGGAGCGATTGCTTCAGCAGCCGTTGCTCGCGGCGCAGGTGTTCGTTGGCGGCCGAAAGCTCCTCGGTGCGCTGCCGCACCTGCTCCTCGAGCGACTCGTGGAGCCCGCGCAGCCGGCTCGAAAGCGAGTTGAAGCTGTGGGCGAGCACGGTGATCTCGTCGCGGCCGCTTTCCGGCACGGGCACAAGGGCGCCGGTTTCCTCGCGGGCAGCCGTCTGAAAATGCCGCGTGATGGCCCCCAGACGTCGGCCGACGATCAGAGAAAACGCCCCGAAAACCGTGGCGAACAGGGCCATCAGCCAAATGCCCAGCGCCAGCAGGTTGCCTTTGGTCTGTGAGGCGACGGCCGCTTCCATGGGATCCATGGGAACGGCCATCAGGTCCATGCCGGCCAACTCGCCTACCTGGTGATGGAACCCGCCGGTCGTCCCATAACGTTCCAGCAGCATCTTGGGCGAGTCGGCCGGGTCGCCGTGGCAGCGCAGGCAGCGCTCTTCCATGCGCATGGGGCTGGCCTGGGCGTAATAGCGAACGCCGTCGAGCGTCAGCGGGCCGCTCCAGCGGTCGACGTCGGGATTCGACCGAAAGTAGTGCAAGAGTTCCATCTCCGGCGCATTTGCCAGATTGACCGGATTGCGCGGATTCTCCGACGGGAATCGAAGCAAGTAATTGGGAAACCGTTCGCGCACCTTGCCCACGATCTGCCGGGCGGCGTAGGAGGTCGACATGGCCTCGAGCACGAAATCGTCGGGATCGATCCGCCGTTCCACTTCCGGCCGGACCGCCTCGTCGACGTATTCGCGAATGGCCAAGTCGAACGCCAGGGCAAGTTCGGCCTTCGTGGCGGTCTCGCTTTCCACCTGCCGCTTCCCTTCCGCCCATGCCCGATAAAGAATCAGGGCCGAGAAGGCCAAGGCGAAACCGCCCACCACCAGGCAAAACCGCATTCCGATTCGACTCATGGCTCATCTCATGGTGAAAAAGGAGTCGCTCACCGCGCAACCGTTCTCGGAACTGCCGTCTTACGGGCCGCAGGGGACAGTCCCATTTTCGCGGCGAATAGGGCGTTATCCTCGAAGAATACCTACTCCGCCGCGGAAATTGGGACAGTCCCCCGTAAACGCTAACCTTACCGTTTCTTCCTCCGCACCTTGTAGTTGCCCCGGCTCTCGTCGTATTCCAGCGCGATGTGGCCGCGGCTCTTGAGGTCTTCCAGCAGGTCGGAGAAGCTGCCGTAGCCGTAATAGCTTTCGCTGAACCCCGGATGCACCCGGCGAGTCGCCTGCTTGAGCGTCGAGCCCCACAGGGGGTCGTAATCCTGCTCGACCGAATGGAGCACCTCGAGCACGCGTTCGACGGCTTCCTCCCGCTTGTCCTCCTCGCTGGCCGGCTCGGGTATTTTCCCGTCGGCGGCCTTGACCTTCTTCTTCACCGCCGTGGTTTTTCGGGCGGTGCGAATCAGGTCGTCGTAGTAAATGAACTCGTCGCAGTTGGCAATGAGCAGGTCGGAGGTCGACTGCTTCACCCCGCAACCTATCACTCGCTTGTTGTTCTCCTTCAGCTTGGAAACCAGCGGCGAGAAGTCGCTGTCGCCGGAGATGAGCGCGAACACGTCGATGTGGTCTTTCGAATAGCACAGGTCGATCGCGTCGACGACCATGCGGATGTCGGCGCTGTTCTTGCCGCTGATCTTGCTTTGGGGAATGTCGATCAGTTCGATGCCCTGGCCGTGGAATTCCTTCACCGCGTCGCGGTAGTGGCTCCAGTCGCAGTAAGCGCGTTTGTACACCAGTCGGCCTTTTTCCAGGAGCCGCTTGAGCACGAGGTGAATTTGAAACTGTCCGGCCTTCATGTCGCGAACCCCGATGGCAAGGTTCTCGAAGTCGACAAAGACGGCGATTAGTGGTTCTTCAGACATGAAAGCTCCCTTGAGCGAATTGTGGGCTGTTCCGTTTTTAGGTGCAAACCACGGCAAAGTAGCGAGCACGCTCCGTCGTGCCGTCCGCCGTATCGGGCAGAACTCCTTCGTTCGGCCCACTGATTTGCAGCCGGAAGCGGAAACGCCGAATTATGAAGTAAGCCCATTGTACACAGGGCGGTGAGGCCGTTCCCAGGGAGGCTGCTGAAAAAGCCATGGGGTAAGCTTCCAACTTGCCAAATACGCTGTTCAGGCAGCCGCAAGAATTGAGGCGGAAAACGGGACAGGTCCGTTCCGGCAAATCGGACCCGTCCCGTTTTCCCAGTGCACGCCATTGGGCCGAACGGATGCGTTCCGCCCGATACGGCGGACGGCACGACGGAGCGTGCCTGCTACTTTTGCCGGGCGTTGCACTCAGAAGGGTAAGGCCCGTCTTCCTCGCTCGGCTTGACCCGATGGGTGCGCACCGCCCACGCACGACCCGGTTCCAAAGGAACGGCCCGCTGAATCGCACGGCTTTCGCGGGGCGCCGGCCCCGCCCGAGGGCTGTTACCAGCGGCCGCGGCCACCGCCGCCGCCACCGCCGCCGCCACCCCGACCGCCGCGTCCGCCACCGCCACCGCCACCGCCGCCGCGGGGGGGACGGTCCTTCTTGGGCCGGGCCTCGTTGACGGTTACCGACCGGCCGGCGATTTCGGTCAGGTTGACCTTTTCGATGGCCTCTTTGGCTTGCGCGCCGTCGGGCATTTCGACGAAGGCGAAGCCCCGGGGCCGGCCCGTTTCGCGGTCGGAAATGACGTTCACCGATTCCACATCACCGAATTCGGCAAATGCCTGCCGAATGTCTTCCTCGGTCGCGTCGTACGAGAGATTGCCAACGTAGATACTTGTCACGCTCCGTTTCCTTTCTGAAAACAGCGGGGCGAAAAAGGAGGGCGGCCGCGCCGCCCCGGGGAACTCACTTCCCCTTCCGCTTGAGTTCGGAGTCGTGCTCGGCTAGGAATTTGCGGATTTCGTCCCCAAAGTCCAGCAGCCGCTCCCATTGCTCAAGATAAAGGGTCACAGGCATCCGTTGGAGGCCGTACACGCTGACGGCCCCTTTCTGGCTTACCTTGCAATAGAGCGATCCACGGTTTTCCTGATCCGCCTGTTCCAAGAGCTTGGAGGCCTCCTCTGCGGAGATCTCTCCCTGAGCCAGCTTAGCGAGGATTTCGTCCTTTTTCACGGCCTTTTCCTCCGGGGAGTTGGCAACGGTGGCATCGTCCGAATCGGCAGTATAGCCGCTTCGGGCCCGCCGGGAAAGTAGCCCCGGGGCCCAAATTCGCAGGGGAGGCATCTGCCGGGGACAAGCCCAAACCACTAGCGGTTCCGCCGAAGCTGCGTTTCCAGCACCGGAAGCACGCTGGTCTGGAAGAGCTGCCGCATCATGGGCGACCGCTGGGCCATCTTCAGGGCGGCCGTCAACGCCGGGTCGGACGCCGTCTCCGGCATCGCCACCTCCATCGCCCGACCCTGCGCGTCCACCCAGGTGTACGTCACACGAATCGAACCGTCGTCCTCCTCCGTCTGGCGTACGGCAAAGGGGAGCATGGTGTCGTAGTCGAAATCGCCCGACGGCGGCGGATCGGCCGGCGCGTACGCGCGGGGGGGCGCGTCGCAGGCGTCGCGCACCACCGCGCCAATTTCGTCGATCGATTCCGGCTCGCTCCGGCTTTCCAGCCACTCGGCCGCCTTCTCTCCTCGCGAGGCAAGCTCCCCCTCGTCGCGGTTCGCGAACAGGTCCAGGCTGGTTTCGATCTTCTTTTGCACCTCCTCGCGGTCGATGGCGGGCGGGCTTTCCGCAGGCACCGAAGGCCCCTCTTCAGGCGGGCCGGGCCGGCGTTCCGGAACGGCCGCCAATTCGTCCGGATTCGGACGAAGCGAAACCGCCAGCATCACTCCCAGCACGATGTGCACTGTCGCGGCCGCCACGAACGACGCGGCCCACTGCATTCGTTTCATACGCGGTTGCATCATTGGTTGCCAGCCCGAGTTCCGGTGGGCGCGCGGGCCATCACCGGGCAACGACCGAGGAATCTCGTTTTCGACGAGCGCAGGGCATGAACATGCCGTGAACTCCGATTGCGAACTTAATCGACCAGAAGCCATCTTTTTACCATTGCAGGCCGGCGGTGTCAATCGACTGGCGCAGATTTCTTTGCCTTTCTTGGCCCTTCCGGTCCCGGCTGCGGGCTGTGGCCGAAGGGCAGGGTTTTCCCAAACGCAGCGGACGGCACGCCGGAGCGTGCCTGCTACTCTGCCGTGGTGTGCACCCAGAAGCAGAGGAGCCCCTTTGGCTGCACCACCCCCCAACGGATGGCACCCGGCGTGAATATTCAGATTGCTTCAAGGACATGCTGTTGCATATTCAGAAAATACGGGTAGAATCGGCGGTATGAGAACCATGATGGAAGTTGCCCGGCGGGCCGGGGTTTCCCAGGCCACCGTATCGCGCGTCATCAACCGCGCCGCGAGCGTCTCGCCCGAAACGGTCGATTCGGTCACCCGGGCGATGCGCCAACTCGGCTATACTCCGCGGCGGCGACGCCGAATCGACGGCGCCTCGCGAACCGGCAGCCGGAGGCTCCAAGGTGTGATCGCCCTGGTGATGCTCGACGACTCGATGAACGTGCATCCGTCGCTGGCCCTGGCCAAGCTGCGCGGCGTGGAAGCGGCGCTTGCACGCGAAGGCCTCAGCCTGGGCCTCGCCCGGGCCGAAGGCGCGGACGAATTGCCTTCGCTGCTTCAGCGCGACGATTTGCAGGGCGTGCTGCTTTGGGGGCATACTTTGCCGCAGTCGCTCAGGGAACATCTCGCGCAGGTGCCTGTCATGTGGCTTTCCTCGCACGCCGAGGGCGAAGGCAATGTGATTCTCGCCGGAAACGAGCAGGCCGGGCGCCTGGCCGCCGAGTACCTGAACGACCGCGGCGCCCGACGGCCCGCCCTGCTGTGCCCGGCGAACGCGGCGCCCCAATACGGCCTGCGCTGCGACGGGTTCCGTTCCGGAATGTACCTGGCCGGCAAGGAAGTTCGCGCGTTCAGCGGCGAGGGCGCCGACGGGCCTGGCTTCGAGCAGCTTGCCTCTTCGCAGCAGCGGGCGGGAATCGAGTCGCTGGTCGAGGAACTCTCGGCCCTGCGCCCGGCGGCCGACAGCCTGTTCGTGCCCGACGACTCGCTCACCGCGATGGTGTTCCCGGCGCTGCAGCGGCGCGGTATCCGACCGGGCGACGACCTGCTGGTGGTGTCCTGCGGCAACGAGCCGGCCTACCTGGCCGGCCTGCACCCGCGCCCGGCCACCGTCGACCTGGGCCCCGAAACGACCGGCCGGCTGGCCGTCGAGCGGCTGCTCCGCCGGATTCGCGGGGTGGAATCGCCCGACCGGGTTTCCATCCTCATCGAGCCGCAGCTCGTGCTCGGAGAGGAGTGCCCGTACGCTTCACGCTCCGC
>CAYPWB010000128.1:9308-11096 GCA_964414315.1 uncultured Planctomycetaceae bacterium
TCATCGAGCCGCAGCTCGTGCTCGGAGAGGAGTGCCCGTACGCTTCACGCTCCGCGTGAAGGCAAGAACTAACGACAACCCTTGCCCGCCGGTATGGAGCCCGGCCGGCCGATGCGGGCTCGGATGCAACAGCGGCCGCGGCGAATCACGCGACCGCTCGACCTCACGCGGAGCGTGAGGAGTACGTACGCTTCACGCCCCGTGTATAGGCAAGTGACAACGCCAACCCTTGCCCGCCGGTACGGAGCCCGGCCGGCCGATGCGGGCTCGGATGCAACGGTACGTTCCTATTTCCACGAGTTTCGAAGGAGGACGTCATGTTTCTGATCCGATTCAAGATGCTCGTTTTGGCCGCAAGCGTTGCGGCCGCCCACTTGGTTTGTACTCAGGCAGCACCCGCGGCGGTGGTTGCGCTGTTCACGCTCAACGACACGCTCGACGTTACCAAGCACACTGCCGTGACCGTGCCCACGCTCACGCTAACCGATTGGCCGCAGGACAACGCCTATGTCGGAGGCACGGGGTTTGTCGACGCCGACGGTCAGTCGCACAGCGCGGGCAGCGCCGCAGGTTGGCAGGACACGACCTCGGGCGATGCCGGGTGGGTGCTCGATGTCGATACGACGGGCTACCATAACCTGTCGCTTCGATTCGACAACCGTTCGAGCGGCGGGGGCGCCACCTCGGCCACCATGGGCTGGGCGGTCGACGGCGGCCCGTTCACCGACGCGCAGACCCTCACGCTGAACCGCGATGCTGCGTTCACCGCCTACACGGTCGATCTATCCGGGATTGCGGCCATTGAGAACGCCTCGAACGTTCAGCTTCGCGGTCTCTGGGGTATCGATGGAACGGGTCCCAACACCCGGCTCGACAACATCCAACTAACCGGCATACCGGCCGGCGTCGACATTCTGGCCTATTTCCCGTTTACAGGAGAATCGCCGGCCGACACGGCCAACGCGGCCGATGTCACGGTGTCCGACATCAGCAACGTGGGCGGAACCACGCTCGGATTCAACACGGGAACCACGGGGACTCCGCCTGCACCGCCAACCGCAACGCTCAACGGGCTCAACTCCACCGACGGCGGCTACTTCACCTTCACCGTGGCCCCCGAGCCGGGCCTCGCGCTGCAACTCGATTCCTTGGAGTTTTGGGGGTTTGCGGCCGTCGAGGAGGAGTTCGAGGCGTCGATGGTCGTCGACGGCGTGGAGACGCAATTGCTAAGCGGTACGGTCGATTCGACCTTCGCACTGAAAGAGGCCGATTTGGGCGGAACGCTAAGCGGGAGCCCGGTGGAGTTCCGCATCCGCGGATACGACTTCGCCAATCCGGCCACAACGCTTCGCATCGACAACGTTCGGGTCCTCGGCACGGTCGTCCCGGAGCCCTCGGCGCTCATGCTGTTTGGCGTAGGGCTCATCGCCCTGCTCGGCTTCCGCCGGCGGCGTACAGGCGTGTCTGCCCGCCCGTAGTTCCCGGCAACGAATGCGGGCGTGCAAATGAACGCCGGCGAACACAAGCGGCCAGCGGCCGTTGCGCCCCGAAAGGACCGTATTTATCCATCCACGGGCGATGCCCTCGTTGTTGTACTGGAGTGGGCCCCGACTTGCATACAACAACCAAAGCCTCTGACCTCTGACCTCTGACCTCTGACCTCTGACACCTGACACCTCCCCCAAACATCCGATGACCATCTCGCAACAGCTTCTTGCAAACACCTTCCTGCCGGCCGTCCTGGCCCTCGTTCCCGGGCTTGTCGTGTGCGGCGACGATGGGCCTCCG
>CAYPWB010000128.1:11196-14486 GCA_964414315.1 uncultured Planctomycetaceae bacterium
GGCCGTCCTGGCCCTCGTTCCCGGGCTTGTCGTGTGCGGCGACGATGGGCCTCCGCATCCGGTCGAGAACCCCACTTCGCCTGTCATGTTGGCCGGCGACTGGGTGCCCGCCGATTCGCATGCGATCGACTTCAGCGCCCTGCCGCGCGTGCCGTCGGAGCATGCGGTGGTGAGCGATGTGCGCGACGCGGGCGGCACGCGGGTAAACCAGCACAATTACCTGGCGCACTACGACGGCCTGTTCTGGGCCATGTGGAGCGACGGCCCCGGCGGCCAACGCGTACCGCCGGAGCGGCATCGGAACATCGTGCCCGGCCACGACCTGGCCGGGCAGCACGTTTCGTTCGCCACGAGCCCCGACGGCCTTCAATGGAGCGAAGTGCGCGATCTGGCCGGCCCGCCGGAGGAGGGCTTCGGATGGATCGCTCGCGGCTTCTGGCTGCGCGAGGGCAAACTGCTCGCGTTGGCCAGTCGGTACAAGGCGCCGGGCTACGCTGGCCCCGGGCTGCAACTGCATGCGTTCGAAGCGGTGCCCGGCGAGCCGCCTGGGTGGAAGCACCTGGGCATCGCCTGCGACGACGCGCTGAACAACTTCGCCCCGAAGAAACTGCCCACCGGCGAGTGGATGATGACCCGGCGCGATCACCAGCGCGACATCCACGTGCTCTTCGGCGGCACCGAAGCGTTCGACCAATGGAAGTCGGTCCCGTTTGTCGGATACCGCGACGCCGACATGGCCGGCGAGGAGCCGTACTGGTGGGTCCTGCCCGACAAGAAACTGGTGGCCCTGTTCCGCGACAACCGGCGCAGCGGCTACCTGTTCCGCGCGTTCTCGACCGACATGGGCCGCACCTGGAGCCGGCCGGTGCGAACGAACTTCCCCGACGCCACGTCGAAGTTCAACGGGCTGTGGCTAAGCGACGGCCGCTACGCACTCGTTTCCAACGCCAACCCGCAGCGGCGCGATCCGTTGACCATCGCCCTGAGCGATGACGGGCTGGTGTTTACGACGATGGGCTACCTGGTGGGCGGCCGCCACGTCGATTACCCGCACGTGATCGAACACGAAGGCCACTTATACGTAGCCTTTGCCGGCGCGAAGCAAACGGTTGAGGTACTGAGGATTCGCCTTTCCGACCTGGACGGCCTCGAAATGCCCGAGCCTCCCGAACCACCCGAGCCCCGCGTGATGGAAGTGGACGGCATTCCCATCACCGTGGAACTGGAGGGACTTTGGGGCACGAGCGACAAGTCGGAGGAGAAGTACGGCGATACGTACTTCTTCATGCCCCCGGGCGGCAGGGGCCGGGTACGGTACACGCCCGCGCTGCCCGAAGCCGGCATGTATGAAGTGTTCGCCTGGTGGAACACGCGCGGCTCCCGGTTCGACGCCGTGCCGTACACCATCGCACACGCCGGCGGAACCGATACGGTTACCATCGATCAGAACAAGCAAGGCGGCCGCTGGGTGAGCCTCGGCACGTTCCGTTTCGAGTCCGAGGGCGGCTCAGTCACCCTGTCGGCCGACGGGTTCAACGACCACGTGGTGGCGGAGGCCGTACGGTTCGTGCCGGTGCAAGATGGAGCGGAGCGCCAATAAGGATTGCGGCGAAGGCCCTGTATTCGCCCAGCCCAGATGTAACCTTCGTTGTTGTACACAAGTTGGAATCGTAAGGAGGGGCCACCGGCGGGCTTGTCCCGCCGGGAGCCGCTTTAGCCCACTGACCATCGTTCCGGCCGGGCAAGCCGGCCGGTGACGCCCCCGACTTGTGTACAGCAACGAGCGGGTTGCTCTGGGCGGGGTGTGCCCGGCTGTTACAGAGCAAGAACGCAACATACCCAACCCCAAGACCTGAAACCCCCGGAGCACGTCATGACCATTGCACGCCATGCATTGGGCACAACCCTATTGCTGGCTTGCGCCGGCATCGCCTCGACGGCCCTGGGCGACGAGCGGCCGAACATCGTGCTGATCGTCATCGACGACCTGGGCTACGGCGACCTGGGCTGTTACGGCAGCTCGGTGCATGAAACGCCGCACATCGACCGACTGGCGGAAGGCGGCATGCGGTTCACCGACTTTCACACGAACGGCGCGGTGTGCAGCCCAACGCGGGCGGCCCTGATGACCGGCCAGTACCAGCAGCGGTCCGGCATCGAAGCGGCCATCGGCTTCACGCGCGACCTCGGCATGCCGCTTGAGAAGACCACCATTGCCGAGTTACTTGCCGACGCCGGGTACGTGTGCGGCCTGTTCGGCAAGTGGCATTTGGGCCACGTCGGCCGATTCGGTCCGAACGACCAGGGCTTCGACCTCAGCGTCTGCTCGAACAACAGCCCCGACTACCATACCCACGTCTCCCGCGTGGGCGAACTCGACTGGTACAAGGACCACGAGCTTCACGAAGAGTCCGGCTACCTGACCGATCTGGTCACCCGGCACACGAACACGTTTATCGCGACGAACCGGGAGCGGCCGTTCTTCGCGTTCGTTTCGCACATTGCCGTCCACTTTCCGTTCCAGGGGCCCGACGACCCGCCGCTGCGCACGCTGGGGAAGATTTGGCACGATCGGAAGTACGGCCCGCTGCCGGAGGAAGCGTACCGCCGGGCGTATCGCGACATGCTCACCGAGGTCGACCGCAGCGTGGGCGCGGTGGTCGATGCGATCGAACTGCTCGAACTGCGGCGGCGCACGCTCATTCTGGTAACCTCCGACAACGGCGCGTACTCGTGGGTCGGCTGCAACGGGCCGTTCCGCGGTCAGAAGGGCGACCTGTTCGAAGGCGGGCATCGCGTGCCGATGATCGCCAACTGGCCCGGCCGGATTGAGCCGGGCACCGTCACCGACGCCACCTCAATGACCATGGACGTGGCACCGACGCTCTTGGCCGTTGCGGGTATCGACGTGGCGGAGGGGGTCGCGTTCGACGGGCTGGACCTTTCCGGTGTATTGTTCGACGCCCGTCCGCTGCCCGAGCGAACTTTGTTCTGGCGTTTCCGAAACACGCACGCCGTGCGCCGCGGCGATTGGAAGTACCTGAGCATGCAAGGGAAGCCGTCATTATATCATTTGGGCAACGACCCGGGCGAGCAGGACAACCTTGCGGCACAGGAGCCCAAATTGGTCGCCCAGTTGCAGGAGGCATACGCCCAGTGGGAACGAGAGGTGAAGCACTGCGAGCCGCGCCGACGGGAACCGTTCGCCCGTTGAGGCGATGCAGCGAACCATAACCAGGACTTCTGCAAATCGGGATCACAAGGTCCCCTCTCCCTCTGGGAGAGGGTTA
>CAYPWB010000129.1:0-14447 GCA_964414315.1 uncultured Planctomycetaceae bacterium
TCGACTGGGCTCGGCTGGTCGGCGGCGAGCGGGAATACGCCTTCGATCCGCCCGATCTGGCCGAACTCGCCACCTGGTATCTTTACTCGCTCCTGGGCGTGCTGGGCCTGGCAGCTGCCGCTTCGACGCTGCTGTACCTTTGCCCGCCCGGCGCGCGAACCGACGCGGCTCGGCGCCGGTCGCGAGCGGCATTCTGGTGCCTGGCGTTCCTATTGGCCGTTGCGGGCACGCCGGTGTTCAACCGGCTGGTGTCGCGATTCGTTTTCACCTGGCCGGCGGCCCTTTACGTGGCCCACCAAACGGCGCTCTGGGCTACGGTCGCGTCCAGCCGGCGTCGGAAGCTGGGGCAATCGGTATGGTGGGCCGTGCCGGCGGTGGTCTTCTTCCTTGCCGTATGCCTTGGGTACTTCCTCATCTGCCGGCGTTTGAGCCTGGCGACCGAGTGGATCTTCCTGCTGGGCTTCCTGCCCTCCTGGCCGGTTGCCGTTCCGGCCGCCTACAAGCTGGACCGGCCACGTCCGCCCTGGTACGACTTCCTGTGGGGCGTCCTGTCGTTCAGCGCCTATTTCTGGGCTTCGGCGGTCATCGTTCTTTGGCGGATGGCTTCGAACTGACACACGCGGGTCGCGGCGGATATGCCTGCGCTAGCTTCCCCCCGGTCAGGGACGGATGCGAGTTTTCGGCAGCGCTTCGCGAAGCCGGGCGAGGCCTTCCGCGGTGACCTGGGTTTCGGAGAGATCGAGTTCTTCGAGCGACTTCAACCGCGCGAGGTGCTCGACGGCATCGTCGCCGATTTCCGTTTGCTGGAGGCTCAGCCATTCGAGCGGGGACAACTCGGCCACCGTTTCCATGCCGGCATCGGTCACCGGAGTCATCATCAGGTTCAGCCGCGTGAGCTTGGGAAACTGCTTCAGATGGGCAAGGGCCTCGTCGCTGATGGCCGTACCGCCCAAGTCGAGGAACCACAGTTCGCTGAGGTTCTTCAGGTGCGGGAGCCCGTCGCCGCTGAGCCCTAACCGGCGCAGGTTCAGCCGCCGGAGTTTAGTCAGGCCCGCCAGATGCTCCAGGCCGGCGTCGGTGACGTTGAACGCCTGCGCCAGTGAGAGGTCATCCAGTTCCGTGAGTGCGGCGAGGTACTCCAGCCCGTAATCGCTCAGGGC
This sequence comes from uncultured Planctomycetaceae bacterium, assembly GCA_964414315.1. Lineage (GTDB taxonomy): Bacteria > Planctomycetota > Planctomycetia > Pirellulales > Thermoguttaceae > PWXP01. The sequence goes on from CAYPWB010000129.1 coordinate 1,161, forward strand.
GAGAGAGTCTTCGACGGCCAGCGTGCGAAGCTGCTTCATTTCGGCCAGGCTTTCCATGGCCATGTCGCTGACCGAGCGGCTCCGCACGCGCAGCGCGACGAGGTTCTCCATCCCGACGAGTTCCGCAATGCCGGCATCGCCGATCATGTCGCTGCCGCGAATGTCGAGCAGTCGGACGTCGGACAATTTCGCGATGGTCTCGAGCCCCATGTCGCTGATGTAGTTGTCGGTCAGGTAAAGATACTGCAAATTGGGCAACTCGGTGAAGCTTTCCAGCGCCTGATCGGTCATGCGCGTCATCCGGCGAAGCCGCAGGTCGTTCAGTTCCTGGAGCGCCGTGAACCGGCGCACGCCGTCGTCGGTTATTACAGTATTGTCGAGTTCGAGGAGTTCAAGTTGCGTGAACCCCGCAATCACCTCGGCCGATTCGTCGGTGATGCCCGTGCCGCCCAGGAAAAGCTCTTTCAGATGGGTCAACGGGACCAGTCTGAGCACCTCGGCATCCGAGACAGTTTCCTCGCTCAGGTCGACCCCAATCACGCGGCCGGCGTCATCGCGACGGACCGTACCGCCCAGGTCCTCGACCATGGCCACGGCCGCCTGCGCCTCGGCCGACAGAGCCACCGGTTCCGGCTCGTCGGGTTCCGGCTCGTCGGGTTCCGGCTCGCCAGGCCGATCGATCATGGGATCGACGAGGTCTGCGGGCGGCGCCTCGTCCGGGGCCGGCGGGCCGGGCTCCGGCGCCGGACACCCGGCGGCGAATACGAGCGTGCCCAGGATCAGTGCCGATGCCAAGGTTCCCAACTTCATTCGCTTCTCCTGTTTCTCTTCCCGTGGCGAGCGTGGGCCATAAGGCCCCCATTTCTGGCTCTTCCGTTGCCAAGTGCAAGCCATTCGGCCGAACGGTTCCGTTCTGCCCGAGAAAGCGGACGGCACGACGGAGCGTGCCTGCTACTTTGCCGGACTTTGCACCCAGGAGCGGAAGGCCCTTGTTCCTTTCGGTCCTTTTTTTCCGTCCCGCCGACGAACGCCGGCGCAAGGAAGCAGACAAACGGGGGCCTCATGGCCCCCGCTCGTCCGTTCGTTCGCAACAAGCGTTAGCGGCCCACCGGCGTGACACTGGTTTGCTTGGTGGGCACCAACCGCAGGTCGGGTACGTCGCGCACCTCGACGCCGCGCTTCCGCAGCGAGTGCGCGACGGCCGGCTTGAAGTCGTCCGGCGCGGCCTCCAGGCCCGCCTGCAATGCAGCGAGGGCTTCGGCGGCCGGCAGGCCTTCGAGGCACATGCGCGCGTCCTCGCGCAGGTCGGCGTTGCCGAGCAACGCGGCCACCGGGGGGACGGCCTCGGAGCCGGCAATTTGCCACGTCATCCACATCACGTCGCGGCGGAATTGCAGCGGCGGCTCCGCGCTAATCAGCTTGATCAGCTCGGCCGATACGGCCTTCGCTTCGTCCGACGCACCGGGGCGGCCCGCGTGGTACACCACGTTTTGCATCGCGCGGTTGGCGGCGCGGGCGATTTCGAACTTCGCGGGATCGGTGTCGGTGGCGATCTCGGCCAGCGGCCCGATGGCGGCGGCCCCGACCTGGCCGGCGTTGTCGCGAGCGGCCGCGCGCACGTTGGCGTCCTCACTTTGGATTTGCTCGATCAGCATTTCGAGTGTCAACTGCTCGTTCATGATTATCCTATCGATGGTTGAGTGTCGTTATGGAAAAAGCGATTCGGCATGGATGTCGATTCAGATGACGTAGGGGTAACGTTGCGGGCGGTCCATCAGGCGGCGGGCCTGCTCGTCGCCGACGATCTCTCGCTTGCTGTGGTCCCAATGCAACTTTCGCCCGAGCAGGAACGACAGGTTGCCCAGCACGGTCAGGATGGCCACGTCGGCCCCGGCTTCGACGTTCATGATCGTCTTCTTGCCGGTCTTGATGCCCTCGAACCAGTCCTCTTTGTGGCCGGGACTGCGGTACACTTCCTTGGCGTCGGGGCCGGGTTCCCACTGGCGGGCCTTCTTTTCGGCCCAAGTGCCGCCGTCGCCGCCCCAGTGGTGGAACGTGCCCTCGGAGCCGGTGTACAGCGCGCCATATCCGGGGCGCGAAATGCGTCCGCCCGGCTCGCTGCCGTCGCGTTCCTCCGGCGGCACCGGAGTTCCCGGCTGGTTCCAGGTGAGCACCCAGTCGGGATTCTTGAACGTGTAGGTGACGTTGATCGTGACGGCTGAATCCCACAGGCCGCGCTTCGGCGCCTCGCCGGTCGCCTCGACGGTGACCGGCCCGGTGCCGTCGGCGCCCATCCACCACATGGCGCAGCTCATCACGTGCGCGCCGCGGTCGCGAATCTGCCCGCCACCCGACTCCATCATCCAGCGGAACGTGCCGTGCAGATAGCCGCGGTTGAACGGCCGCCAGCGGAGCGGGCCCAGCCAAAGGTCCCAGTCGATCTCCTTGGGCGGGTCGCTGTCGGGCTGCGTGCCGCCGGAGGGGCTCGGATAGTGCCAGCAGTCGACCCGGCTGACCTTGCCGATGTTGCCGTTGGCCAGGTACCGATGGGCCAAGTAGGCCTCCGGCTGGCTGCGGCCCTGCGAGCCCACCTGCACGGCGATCTTCGCCCGGTTGCAGGCCTCGATCATCGCTTTGCCCTCTTGCACCGTGCAGCAGGCGGGCTTTTCCACGTACACGTGCTTGCCGCACTCGGCGGCATGGACGGTTTGCAGCGCGTGCAGGTGGTCGGGCGTGGCAATAACCACCGCGTCGATGTCGTTGCGTTCGAGTACGTAGCGGTAGTCACGGTAGACGTCGGCCTGGGGGCCGGCCGTCCGAGATGCGTTCTCCAGCCGGCGCTCGTCGATATCGCACACGGCCGCAATGTTGACTTCGCCCCGGTCCATGCGCGACTTCATATCGCGCAGGTGATAGCCGCCCATGCCGCCCACGCCGATATGGCCGAAGGTCAGTTTTTCATTCGCCGCCATCGCCTTCGTGGGGACCAGATAGGGGGCGGCGAACGCCGCCGCACCGGCCGCTCCGGCGGTCTTCAGAAACCCGCGCCGCGGGACTCTCACCTTACGATCAGTCATGGTTCGCCTTTCTGTCAAATAGCAGGAACGGACTTCATTGGCAAGTTCTCCAGGAGGTCGCCTGCCGGGAAAGACCCCGGAACGGCCCGTGGATGCCCATTCAGCTTACCCGCCATGCCGGGGCAACGCAAGACTCCGACCAGGTCGCCCCCACCCGAGCGCCTGCCCCACTCCTGCAGCGGTCTTCGACGCGGGAGCCGGGCACCTCGAAACCTGCGATGCCTTGCGGAAGTGGACCGCCGAGCAAGCCCCGGCGATTCTAGTGGACGGGCACATGGTGCCACCGCGGGGGGGTGGCGGGGGTCAGGCAAGCCCGAGTTTCCCGCATGTTCCTGTTTCTTGGAGATGAACGGAAACAGTGGCAACCGCCCTCATGCCGGCCGCGATGGCCGCAACGCCGGAGAGGCGTTCCCCGCCGTCGGGCCTGACGACCGCCGCGGGACGATTCTCCATGCGATGAACGAGCGGCCCAGAACCAGCGTTGGTCACGAACTCCTCACTGTACTCGCATGGCAACTGCGTCCCAACGTACAACTTCTCGGAAGCAGGCAGGGCTGGTACCTCCATGATTTGATGATTTCTCGCCGTTCTTCGCCCGGACATTCGCATGTTGTACTTCCATATGTTCAGGGCAACAAGCGAGGAAGCCACCAAGACGTATACGGCACAAGCAAAGGCGAGCGCCTGAGTCTTGGATCGTCCGCGGCGCCGCAGGCTGACGAACACCCAAACCGCCCACAGCGGGCCCACAATGACCAGATTGACAATATGCCCTTCGACCAATTCACTGTGTGTGTCTGCCCGGCTTATTACTGACGCCAGAGTGACCAAAACCGCCGGCAGCGTCATGCCCAGGAATAGGCAGCCTGCAGCACTCACTCGAGTCGTGTCGGAGAGGGTTTCCATTTGGGTATGCCCTGCTTCGCTGCGCCATCGTGGCAGTGGCAAAAAGGGCACGCTTCGACGGGAGTATGAACGGCAATGCGATTGTCGATCGTGGGCATCAACAGCGTTCCGCCTCATGCGTACGCGAACGATCGCAATCGCCCTTGCCTAAGAGACCCACTCCCGCCGCTGGCGGGAACTGGGAATGTTCATGGCTTTGCGGTACTTGGTCACGGTACGGCGGGCTACCTGGAGGCCGTGCTCGGCCAAGGCGTTGACAAGTTCCTCGTCGCTCTTGGGGTTCTGCTTGTCTTCCTGGTCGATCAATTCCTGGAGTTTCAACCGAATGGCGTCCCAGGTCACTTCCTCGCCGTCGGCGCTCGTGGTGCCGCCGCAGAAGAACCGTTTGAGCGGGAAAATGCCGCGGGGCGTCTGAATCCACTTGTCGTCGACCGCGCGGGAAACCGTGGTGACGTGAACGCCCACTTTGTCGGCAATCTGCTGCATCTTCAGCGGCTCGATCGCCTCCGGGCCCTTGTCGAGAAACTGCCGCTGATGGTCGACGATGGCTTGCGACACCCGGCTGAGCGTGTTCCGACGCTGCTCGATCGACTCGATGAGCCACTGCGCCGAGTTGATTTTTCGCTTGATGTACTCGCGGGTTTCGGGGTTCGCCTGGCCGCTTTGGAACAGCTTGCGGTAGTATGGGCTGATGTACAGACTCGGCGTGCGGCCGTCCTCCAGCCGCACCAGGTAACGGCCGTCATCGTTTTGCTCGACAAACACGTCGGGCGTCACCGGCGGCACCGGCTCGCTGGCGAACTCGGCCCCGGGGCTGAGGTTCAGCTTTTTCAACTCGTGGATGGCCGCCTGGATCGCATCCAAGGTGAAACCGGTGCGGCGGGCAATGGCCGGCAGCCGGTTGTGCGTCAAATCGTCCCAGTGGTCCTTGACCAGCGCCCGCATCTCGTCGTAGTACGCCATGCCGGGCACGAGCTGCAACAGAAGACACTCGCGAGCGTCGCGGGCGCCGACGCCGGGCGGGTCGAGCCCCTGCACGAGCCGCAACGCTTCCTCGGCCAGTTGCCGGTCGTTGTTCGAAGCCTCCAGCCCCAGCAAATCCTCAAGGCGTCCCGGCAAATAGCCGTTGTCGTCGAGGTTGTAGATGATGCGGTCGGCCATCGCCCGCAATTCGTCGGAAAGCTCGAACCACCCGAGTTGGTCGTGGAGATAATCTTGCAGCGACTGGGGCCGGGCCGTCATGTTGGCCATCGCGTCATGCTTGCGCTCGGAATCCTGCTCCACCTGGTTGCGCGAGGGACGCGACCGCTCCTCGAAGTGGTCGGGCCACTCCTCGTCCATCTTCATCAGGCGCTCGAAGTCGTCCTCGTTGCCGTCCTTCTCGCCGATGACCAATTCGCGCTCGTCGTCGGTCGGTGCATCGGGCGACTCGCGATCCTCGGCCTCCGTTTCAGCGGGAAGGTCGGGATCGGCTTCGCGAAGTTCGAGGATCGGATTCTCCTGCAACTCCTGCTCGATCCGCTCCTGCAAGGCCAGGATGGGCAATTGCAGAATCTCCATCGACTGGATCATCCGCGGCGCCAGCACCTGCTTCTGCTGCATCCGCAGTTCTTGACCGAACGAAAGTCGCATGATGACTACTTGGAAAAAGGTTCGCGTTGGAACGTGATGGCGGCCGAGAACAAGCCGCAGGAGCCAATCCGCCCGACGGCGGGGGGCCGGCAGCCCGATTCGTCGCTGCCGAGGCTCGCGCCTTCACCTAATTGTACCTCATTAGAACTCCTGCCGGCCAGCCAGGGCGTCGGAAAGAATTTCCTTGTTCGCCAGTTCGATGACGCTGCCCGAGGTGATCCCCCGCGCCAGCCGGGTAATGCGGATGGGAAGCTCGCTTAGCAAATTGGAAATATACAGCGCCGTGCCGTCGCCCTCCAGGGTCGGGTTCGTGGCCATAAGCACTTCGCGGACCCCTCCGGCGCGCACCCGTTCGACGAGCCGGTCGATCGTAAGCTGTTCCGGCCCGATCCCCTCCAAGGGCGCCAGGCGTCCCAGCAATACGTGATACAACCCCCGGTACATGCCCGTTTGCTCCAGGGCGATCAGGTCGCGCGGCTGCTCCACGACGCACAGCACGTCGCGCTCGCGGCGCGGATCGGCACAAACGCTACAAAGCTCCCCCTCGGCAAGGTTGAAACAGTCGCGGCAATAGCGAACGTTCTCCTTCACGGCCCGAATCGCGTCGGCCAGCGCCGCGGCTTCCGTCTGATGAATGCGCAAAATGTGATAGGCGAGCCGCTCGGCCGATTTCTTCCCGATGCCCGGGAGCCGGGCGAACTGCTCGATCAGAGTGGCCACCGATTCGGTCAGTTCCGGCACGTTACACCTCGCGGGGGTCGTCGTCTTCCTCGACGGTCGTTTCACCCGGCGCGGACGATTCGGCCGACCCGCCGGTGAACCTGGCGATGGCCTCATCAAGCCCGGGCAACTGGATGCCGCCGGTCAGTTCCTTCATGGCCTCGCTGTGAAGCTGCTTGCCCTTGAGAACGGCCTGGTTCACGGCTGCGGCGACAAGGTCTTCCAGCAGTTCCTTGTCTTGCTGTGCGACGAGTTGCTCGTCGATAGTGCAATGCAGGACTTCGAGCAGGCCGTTCACTTCCACTTCGACCATGCCGCCGCCGGCCGTTCCAGTGGCGCGCCGGTGCTTCATCTCTTCGCTAAGGTTCTTCAATTGGCCGCCAAGCTGCTGCGCGTGGCGCAACAGGGAGCCAAGGCCCGCAAGATTCTTGAACATTATTCTCTCCGCATCCGCCCGCTGGGCGGCATGGTTTCATTCGTTGGTTAAGGAGTGCCGTCGTCCGGCGTATCGACCCGTAGCGGGGTGGCGCCGAATAGTTCATGGACGCGCCGGACGACCGGATTCTCCATGACTTGCTTCAGCCGTTGCTGCGACGACAAGCGGTTTGCGGCCGGCGTTTCGGACTGTGCCGGCTCCTTCCCACTGCCGCCGGCGAAGCACAAGCGGACCGTCTGCCCGGTGACCTCCTGCAAGGCCTGCTCGAACTTGGCGGTGTGTTCCGGGCGTTCGCAGAACGACTTGGCCAGCGCATAGTCCGGGCGGAAGCCGACCACCAGCCGACCGGGTCCGTCGGTCGTCGCGCTGTCGAACAATTCTCCCTGGGCGGCTGCCATCACCGAGACCCGCTTCAACGCCTCGCGCCACACCTCGGCCGCGTTGTCGTCGGCCAGTGCGATGGAGCCGGTTGGAGCGACAGCGGCGGGTACCTGGGGGGAAGCGGCATCGGCCGCGGGTACGGAACGCCCGGGGCCCGGCCCGTACGTGGGTTCAGCGTTTTTTTTTCCGCGCAGGTCGCCCCCCGGCGCCGGCGTTGGGCCTGAGCCGGTGGGAAGCTGGCCGGCCCGAAGTTGCGCGATCAATTCCGGCAACTCGTCCAGCTCTTCGAGGTAGCACACCCGCACAAGCGCCAACTCGGCCAGGATGCGCCCCTGCGTGCTCAGCCGCATGCGCGAAAGGGCCTGTTCGATGATTTGCATTGCGGCCAGGACGGAAAGGAGCCCCATGCGGCTTGCCGCCTCGGTGACGGTAGCCGCGGACAAGGGCGAAACGTACAAAAAGGTGGCGGGGGGGCAGCCGGCGGCCGACGCCATCACGTCGCGAAAGATGCCCAGCAGTTGTTCGAGCAGCAGCCCGGGATCGACCCCCGCGCCGATGGCGGCGTCCAATTCGGCCAGCGCCGCCGCCGTGTTGCGTTCGGCCATGTGGCCCAGCAGCCGCACCATCTGGTCTTCCCCCGCCGTGCCGAGCATCGAATGCACCGTCGCGGTGGTGATTTGATCGGCCGCGAACGCCAGAAGCTGTTCGAGCAGCGACTGGCTGTCGCGCATCGAGCCCGCCGCCCGCCGCGCCAGCAGGTTGAGGGCTTCCGGCTCGGCCTCGATCCCTTCGGCTTCAACGATCTGCCGGAGCCGCTCAGCGATCGCCTCGCGGGAAATGCCGGCGAAGTCGAACCGCTGGCATCGCGAGAGGATGGTGATGGGGATTTTGGTGGGTTCGGTAGTGCAGAAGACGAACTTCACATGCTCGGGCGGTTCTTCCAGTGTCTTCAGCAGGGCGTTGAACGCCTCGCGCGTGAGCATGTGAACTTCGTCGATGATGTACACCTTGAAGCGGGCCCGACTGGGGCGAATATTCACATTCTGCCGCAACGCCCGAATCTCGTCGATCCCGCGGTTGCTGGCAGCGTCGACTTCGAGCACGTCGACGTCCTCTCCGCTGGAAATGCTGCGGCACATGTCGCACTGGTTGCACGGCCGCGGGGTGGGGCCATCGACGCAGTTGAGCGACTTGGCCAGAATGCGGGCGGCGGAAGTCTTCCCCACCCCCCGGGCGCCGGTGAACAAGTACGCGTGCCCCACCCGCCCGGTTTCGATGGCGTTCGACAGGGCCTGACCCACGTGCTGCTGGCCCAGAAGTTCGTCGAACCGCTGTGGGCGGTACCGTCGGGCGATGACTACGTACTGTGCGGGGACCGAACCTTCGGCGACGTCGGGCTGTAGCGATACTTCGGGCATAGTTTCCTGTCTCAGACGGGCGATCGGCTGCAACGGCAACGCGGGAGGGGGCCCGTTGTCGGAACGGCTCTGCGCGCGCCTCACGCCGATCTGCCCGTTCTGTTCGCGGGGCGATTTCGACAGGTCGCCGCCGCATTCGGCCGGGCCTTCCCGCTGCGCCGAACTCGAGGCGCCCGCCTACCCGCCCGGTACCCGACGAGAGGCCCCGCACACCTGAGGTGGACTGCTTATGGCTGCTGCGGTTAAGCCCTGACCAAGTTCGCAGTTCCCCATTGTGGGGGCCCCTCGCCGGACACCGGAATCGGGTGAACGCGTGCATTATCGCCTCTGGCCCGAATTCCGTCAAACCGGGGCGCTCGGGAACCGCGTGGGTCGAGTTTCAAACCGGTCCAATGAGCCATAGACGGGCCTACCGCTCATAGTATCCCCGGTTCCAACGAAGCTCGTTTGTTATGTCCCGCACCTGCGTGCTCTCCGCGATCTTCACGCACTCGATGCCGGCCATTTCTGCAAAATCCTCAATCGGTTCGCTGCCCAAGGCCTGGCTGAAGACGGTATGGTGCGGCCCCCCGGCGTAAATCCACGCGGTCGCGGCCGTTTTCAAGTCGGGGCGAGGCGACCAAAGGGCTCGGGCCACGGGCAGCTTGGGCAGCGGTTCGTCCGGCGCCACCGCATCGACTTCGTTGAGCAACAGGCGGAAACGCGTTCCAAGGTCGATCATCGCTACATTCACCGCCGGCCCCGGCGGCGCGGTGAACACCAGCCGCACCGGATCCGCCTTGCCGCCGATCGACAGCGGCTCGACCACGCACGAGGGCCGGCCGCTTGCCAACGAGGGACAGATTTCGAGCATGTGCGCCCCGAGCACTTTCCCCCCCGGGGTGCCCAGATGGTAGGTGTAATCCTCCATGAACGACGTGCCGCCGGACAGGCCGGCCGCCATCACCTTCAGCACGCGCAACAGGGCGGCCGTCTTCCAGTCGCCCTCGGCCCCGAAGCCGTAGCCGTCGGCCATGAGCCGCTGCACGGCGATGCCCGGCAGTTGCTCGAGCCCGGCCAGGTCTTCGAACGTGTCGGTGAACGCGTGGAACCCGCCGCCGTCGAGAAATGCCCTGAGCCCCAGTTCCGCCCTGGCCGCGTAACGCAGGGCGTCGCGTTTTGGTCCGCCGGGCTGCAGTTCGACCGCCATGGCGTACTGCCGGTCGTATTCGTCCGTCAGGTGGTCGACCTCGGCATCGGGCACTCGTTCGATATGGCTTGTCAGTTCGCCCACGCCATAGCCGTTCACCTCGACGCCGAACCGCATTTGGGCCTCGACCTTGTCGCCCTCGGTAACGGCCACTTGGCGCATGTTGTCGCCCAGCCGGGCAACCTTCAGGTGGCGCATTTCGTGCAGTCCGGCGGCGCCCCGCAACCAGGCTGCCATCCGATCCTGCACGTCGTCTTCCTGCCAGTGGCCGACGACCACCTTTCGTGCCTTGCCTATGCGCGAGCAGATGAAGCCGAACTCGCGGCCGCCGTGCGCCGACTGGTTCAGGTTCATGAAGTCCATGTCGATCGACGCCCATGGCAGGTCGCGGTTGAACTGCGTGTGCAAGTGCAGCAGGGGTTTCTGCAGGGCGTTCAGCCCGGCAATCCACATCTTCGCCGGCGAAAAAGTGTGCATCCAGCAGATCAGCCCGATGCAGTTCGACGCAGCGTTTGCCTGCCGGCACACGTCGAGGATCGACTCGGGGCTAATGACCACCGGTTTCCACACTACGCGGACCGGCAAACGGGACGATGCGTTCAGACCGTCCACGACCGAGGCGCTGTTCTCGGCAACTTTCCGCAAGGCCTCTTCACCGTAGAGCGATTGGCTTCCGGCCACGAACCACGCTTCCAGCGACTTCAGTTCCATCGCAAATTCTCCTGTTGCATGCTTGACTGCAGTTTCCCGGCGGTCAGGTCTGGCCGTAATAGGCGTCCGGCCCATGCTTGCGCCCGTAGTGTTTTTCCAGCAGGTAAGGTTCCAGTTCCGGCGCATCGGGATCGAGCAGCCGGGTGCCCAGGGCCATCTCGGCAACCGCTTCGAGCGCGACGGCATTCCGGACCGACTCGGCCGCGTCGCGCCCCCAGGTGAACGGCCCATGGCCGGCCGCAAGCACAGCCGGCATTGCCACCGGATCCAGCCCGGCGAACCGTTCGACGATGATCCGGCCTGTGTTCGCTTCGTAGTCGGCCGTCTCGGCTTCGGCGAGCGGCCGGGTGACCGGAACGGGGCCGTGAAAGTGGTCGGCGTGCGTGGTGCCCAGGCAGGGGATGGGACGCCGGGCCTGCGCGAACATCGTGGCGTACCGGCTGTGGGTGTGGGTCACGCCGCCTACCTGCTCGAATGTGCGGTACAGCATCAGGTGGGTAGCCGTATCGGTCGAAGGGCGCAACTCGCCCTCCACAACACACCCTTCGAGATCGACCACAACCAGGTGCCCCGGTTCGAGTCGCTCATACGGAACGCCGCTGGGCTTGATCGCCACCAGCCCCCGCCGCCGGTCGATGCCGCTGGTGTTGCCCCAGGTAAGCGTTACCAGGCCCGACTCCGCCAGGCGGCGGTTCGCGTTGCATACTTCCTTGCGCAGCGTATCGAGCATCATGCCGACTCCCGGCGAACCCGATCGCGCAAGCCAATCAGGTCTTTCATAATGCAATGCAGTTCCTCGCCGTGGCCGGAAGTGCCCAGTCCGTCGTGCAGCCGCCGGTACAGCGTGTACAATTCTGCGTAAACCTTCGCGGCTGCTTTCTGCGGCCGATAGACGAGGTCCTTCACGCCGGTCATCTTGCGTTGCGCCTGTTGCACTTTCTTGTACGCGCCGCCGGCCACGGCCCCGAACACTGCGGCGCCCAGGGCGCACGTTTGGGCGGAGCGGGCGATCTTCATGGGGCGGTTGCACACGTCGGCGTAAATTTGCATGACGAACGGGTTCTTCTCGGCAATGCCGCCGCAGTTGACCACCTCCTTCACGCGCACTCCGTATTCCTCGAACCGTCGGATGATCGTCAGCGCGCCGAACGCCGTCGCCTCGACCAGCGCCCGATACACCTCCGGCGCCGAGGTATGCAGCGTCTGCCCGACCAGCAGGCCGGAAAGCAACGGATCGACCAGAATCGTTCGGTTGCCGTTGTTCCAGTCGAGGGCCAGCAGGCCGCTTTCGCCGGGCTGCAGTTTCTCGGCTTCGCGGGTCAGGTTGGCGTGCGGGTCGCCCTTGGCGGTGTACCTGGCCGGCGTCAGGTGCTTGACGAACCAATGAAAGATGTCGCCGACGGCCGATTGCCCCGCCTCCAGCCCGTACATGTCCGGGAGGATCGAGCCGGGCACAATGCCGCACAGGCCGGGTATGTCGGGCAGGGAATCGTCCAGCGGCGCGACCATCATGTCGCACGTGCTCGTGCCGATGATTTTTACCAAGGTGTTCGGCTTGATGCCGGCCCCGACCGCGCCCATGTGGGCATCGAACGCGCCGACGGCCACGGGCACGCCCGGCGGCAGGCCCACCTCGCGCGCCACTTCGGCCGTCAGTTCGCCCGCCTTCCGGTCGGACGGCACGGCCGGCGTGGCGTAGTGCTCGGCAACGGCCGCCAGGCCCGGGTCGAGTTGCCGCAGAAATTTCCTCTCGGGCAGGCCACCCCATTGCTCATGGTACATGGCCTTATGGCCCGCCGCGCAAACGCCGCGCGGGAGCGTGTCGGGGTCGAGTTGGCCGGTGATGTACGCGGGCACGAAGTCGGCCAGTTCCACCCACGAGTAGGCCGCCTCGAACACCTTCGGCGCCGTTCGACGGCAGTGAAGCACCTTCGACCAGTACCATTCACTGCTATACACGCCCCCACACTTGGCCAGATAGCCGGCGCCGCTTTGCCCGGCCTTCTCGGTAATCTCGGCCGCCTCGGCGAAGCTTGTATGGTCCTTCCAGAGCCATGCGTGCGCCGCCAGGTTCTTCCGAAACCCGCGACGCATCGCCAGCGGAACGCCCTGCCGGTCGACCGGGATGGGGGTCGATCCGGTGGTGTCGATGCCAATGCCCACGACATTCTCCGGGCGAAACCCCTTCTGCCGCCGGGCACGCCGGACCGCGCCGGCTACCGAGCGGCGGAAGCCCTCGATGTAGTCGGCCGGGTTCTGCCGGGCGAGGTTCGGGTCCTTCGGGTCAAGCAGGATGCCCGCCTCGCCGCTCGGGTAGTCGAACACACAGGAGGCCAGTTCCCTGCCGTCGGCCACGTCGACCACCAGGGCTCGAACGCTGTTGGTGCCGTAATCGACGCCAATCGCAAAGCGTGCCGCATTCTCGGAAGACCGTGTCATCGTTCCCTGCCTTTCCCCAGATGGTTTGGTGCAATGTGCACGCGAAGCCCTTCGCCCAGTATGCCCCGTCGGTCAAGCCACGGATGAGTTTTCCAGCAGCCAATGGTTATGAGTATTGGGCCAGTACTTCCCACAGGCCGCAAGGGGGAGGTCGCGTTGAGCGGACCTTTCTGCATCTCGGCGGATTGACACAACGGACGGTAGGGCAATAGAATGACGCTTTCGCTTGCCCGATACGGAGCCCGCGGCCCCGCAATCGGCTGTTTCGGCCGGTATCGATCGCGCGGTTCGTTTTCCGTTGTCAGGGCGATTAGCTCAGTTGGCTAGAGCACCTCGTTTACACCGAGGGGGTCACAGGCTCGAATCCTGTATCGCCCA